>JAUJLZ010000197.1 GCA_030447125.1 Acidimicrobiales bacterium | reverse complement strand
TGTCGACGTGGCGGGCCTTGCCGGTGATGCTGTCGGTGTCGACGTCGAGCAGCTCGAGGCCGAGGATGGGGTTGGTGGGCTCCTCGCCCACCCGGACCTCGCCCACCTGCGACGCCCACGCCTTGACCTTGGCCAGCACCAAGGGCACCTCCTGGCCCGGGATGGGCGAGGCGATGGTGCCGTGGTTCAGCGCTGCCAGCCGGGCGGCGGTGAGGTCGCGCAGGGGCTCGGTCTGGGGCACCAGCGCCGACAGCAGCAGGGTCTTGACCAGGCGGTCGTCGGTGCGGAACGCCGCCGAGCCCTCGGGCGTGGCCACGCCGTCGTCGTCGACCCCGTGGGTGCGCGCCAGCAGCGGGCGCAGCTTGGTGCGATAGAGGCGCTTGGCGGCGTCGAAGGTGGCCCGCATCTCCTCGGTGAAGGGCTCGTCGCCCTCGGCGATGACGTCCCACAGATCGCCCACCGGCACCAGCTCGCCCAGCTCTAGCGACTGCCTCCGGCGGCTCAGCAACAGGGCCAGCACCTTCAGCGCCGTGCGCTCGCGCTGCAAGGCGCCGGAGACGTCGATCAGGGCCTTCATGAAGGCGGGGCTGAACGGATACGAGGTACGGAACAGGTCTCGGTCGGCCTGGGAGGTCAACAGCGCGTCCCACACCTCCCGCCGCACCTGGGTGGTGCGCTCGAACTCGGCGTCGATGGCAGCCCGGGCGGCGTCGGACTTCGGCCGCAACAGGCGCTTGGCGGCGATGGCGGCGAGGTTGCGGTCGACCAGGGTGATGGTGGCGAAGCGCCCCTCCCAGTAGGCCAGCACGTCGGTGAGGGCGGTGGTGAGCGACCCGCTGACGTGGCCGCCGACGAGGTCACGCAGGTCGCGCTGGCGGGCGATGAAGCTCACGATGGGGGCGGGCCGGTCGGCGTTGCCGGCCTCCACCAGCTTCGACACCTTGGCCGCCTCGGCCGAGACGAAGGCGGTGTCGCTGATGCGGCTCGCCAGCCACAAGATGAGCTCGTCGAGGAACAGCACCACGGCGTCGTAGCCGAGGCCCTTGGCATGGGCGCTGATGGCGGCCAGGCCGTCGTCGAGCGAGACGTAGCCCGACGAGCCGCCCCGGGCCACCTCGGCGTAGCCCGACAGCACCGTGCTCACCAGACTGGCCACCAGGCGCTCCCGGGCGGGATGGCTCCGGTCGGCGGCCACCGCTTGGTCGAACGAGATCGGGTCCCACCCGCCGCCGAGGTCACCCCAAGCGTCGTCGTCGGCGCCGGCGTTCAGGGCGGCGAAGAAGCGGTCGTCGCCCATCTGGGCTCGCAGGGAGCGGGCGTTGTCGAGGATGGGGGCGTCGACGAACACCGCCGGGTAGCCGGCGTCGGGATGGATCCGGCGAACGTGGTCGACGTAGCCCCCCAGCACGGCGGCATCCAGGCTCTCGGCGCCGATCAGGTGGTAGGGGACCAGCAGGAAGCGCCGGCCCTGGAGCCAGACGTCATGTGTGGCCACCAAGGACGACAACTCGGGGATGGCCCGGGCCCTGGCGTCCTGGGCCAGCAACAGGTGGAGCACGGCCATGAAGTGCGACTTGCCCGAGCCGAATGAGCCGTGGAGGTAGGCCCCCTTGCTGGTGGCGCCCTCCACCGCCGCCCGTACCAGGCCGAGGGCCTGGTCGAAGTTCTGGGCCAGGGCGGGGGTGACTACGTAGTGGCGCAGGGTGCCGGTGGGGTCGCCCACGCCCTCCGAGAGGCGCAGGACGAAGTCGCCCTGATGCACCGACTCGGGCAGCTCCAGCAGGTCGGCCAGCAGGGTCATGGCCGACCAAGGGTGGCACGCCGGTGACCCGGCGCGCCGAGCGCGCTCACGAGGCGCTGCGCCGGCGCCGGCCCCGCGCGGGCGTTGGTGGGCGCCAGGCGGCCAGGTCGGCGGCGGTGAGGCCGAGGGCGAGCAGGGTCTGGTGGAGGAAGCCGGTGAGGTAGTCGCCGATGCTCTGGCCGAGGCTGGGCTCGACATCGGGGTGCCACTGGCGCACCCAGGGCAACAGCTCGGCCAGCCCTGCCAGCAGCGGGGTGAGGCGCTCGGCGTCCCAGCCGTCGGCGTCGCGGCGCTCCACCAGCCAGGTGGCGAGTGCCAGGGCCTGCTGGCGGTGGTCCCAGCCGGCCCAGCCCACCACCGGGGTGGGGTCGGCGTCGCGCCCGGCGCCGGGGTAGGACACGAAGCGCTCCTTGGCCACGTCGAGCTTGCCCCGCAGCTTCCAGTAACTGGCGCGGGCGAAGTCGCTCTGCTTGTACTTGGGGGGCACGGGGATGGGGCCGACGTTGTCGCCGGCGTCCTCGGCCCGCTGCAGATCCCAGGTGCGCTCCCACACCGCCCGATTGCGCATCCCAGCCTCGGTGTAGCGCAGGGCGGCCAGGAAGGGCACCGCTTCCTCGGCCACCAGCTCGGTGACCAAGACAGTGAGGTCGGGGTCGGGCCGCCCGGCGTACACGGCGGCCACGGCCACGAACTCGGCGTCGGCCCGCACTTGATCGGCCAGGGCGGCGGTGCTGCGCAGCCGGGGCTCGCCGCGCCAGAGCGTTGGGGCTTCGAGGCGATCGAGCAGCCAGATCCGCAGGGCTGCCTGCTCCCGCTGCTCCCACGGCGCCACCGCCCAGCGGCGCTTGCACTCGGGGCGCTCGATGAGGGCGACGTCTCGGTGGCGACCGATGCGGGCCAGACGGGCCTCCACCACCTGCCGGTACTCCTCGGGCCAGTAGCCGGGGACCTCGATGATCGGCCTCGAGCGGTGGCGGGTGAACCACGCCGTCTCCACCTCGCCGGCGGCCACCCTGCGGGCGAGGGCGATCTCGAACGCCCGCTGCCCCAGCTCGAGCGGTGGCACGGCCTCCACCGGCGCCACCAGCTCGTCGCCCCCGAGTCCGTAGAGGCCGAGCACCTCCCAGTCGAGCTCCTCCTGGGTGGCAATCATCTCCGCCCGGATCGACTCCCAGCGCCGCCGGGCCTCGTCGAGGGTCGCCCGGGTCGGCACGGCCCGGTCACACACCGCCCGGGGTTCATGGTCGGCCAGCTCCTGGGCCAGTTGGTCGAGCCGGCGTGCCCGCCGCAGCGGTCGCCCGGAGGGGAGTGGGAACTGCTGGAGCTTGGTCCCGTCGAAGGCGAACTGATGAGTAAACGGCTGGTCGCTTGATCCGCCACCATGCGATGAGGACTTCTTAAAACACGTTTGCTTCATCCAGAAGCAGGCAGCAGCACTGTTCAACAGTCCGAGCAGTGCGAGGTGGCTATCCTCGCCAGCTCCCGGCGTCAGCTTGATCATGGGCGCTGTTTGGTTAAATAGCCTGCCGCCATGGTCGAGCACGAAGTGGTTGTGTGTTGCAACTTCAGCAAACACAATCGAAAGTGGACTGCGGAATCGGTTCCGAAAGTACATCGAGTATTCCCACCACTCCAAGCCACGTTGCAGTTGTGTCTTTCCATACGCAACCCGATCGGACAGCTGCCGCTTCCATGGCCAGAGCGCGCGTTGCTCAATAGCGGTCAACTGGGCTTGCAGGGTCTTTCTATCGTAAGGCCAGACTCCCTCGAGGGCATCTTGGCTCGTCCAGTCGCGGAGATCTTCGCCGGCGACTAAGGCCCTAATTCGGCTCGGGACCACTCCAGCCCGAAGGGCTGCCGCACGTCCGATCCGGAACACGTCTTCTTCACGGGTGACGACGCCGGAGCCGATGTCGACCGCGATGTTGTTCAGCTTCTCTAGTCCGCCGTCGAGCCGCTCCTTTAGTTCGGCTGCGCCGCCGCCACCTATCGACCAGGGGTGGGTGGCGAACCGCTCTCTCGGCGTATCGGTAACTGAGACGAAGTCACTCTCACTACCCGGCACGTCGACCTGATCAACGATGGCCCGCCACACCAAACCCTTGGCTGGGTCAGCTGGACGCGACGATTGTCCTCGGATGCCCATAACGGTTCGCACCGGCAATTCTTGCGCGGGCAAGCAATTACGCCCAAAGATGATGACTGTCTGATTATGTTCGGGGATCTCAGCGAAGCTGGTATCGATAACGTGAGTGAGCTGATTCCTTGGTATCCATTCTGAAACAAGCTTCTTACCGAACTCGCGCTTCATGAAGGAGTTGGCAGTGATCATTCCCACGAAGCCGGGCGTCTGGTCGCGAGTGCCGTGGTGGGCGAGGTCGAAGAAGCGCTCGGTGAAGGGCACGCCCAGGCTGTACTGGCGGTGGCACGAGTCGAAC
>JAUJLZ010000029.1 GCA_030447125.1 Acidimicrobiales bacterium | reverse complement strand
ACCAGGCTGCGGCGGTTGCGGGTCCGCCTCGACTGCACCCGCCGGACCGTGCCCAACACCATGCCCTCCTCGCCGAGGGCCAGATCGACGATGCGAGCCTGGTTGGTGCGGTCGAGGTAGCGGCGGGGGTAGTGCATGAGCAGGTCGGCCACGGTGTCGACGCCGAGGCTGGCCAGCGCCTCGGCCTTTTTTGGTCCCACCCCGGTCAGCTCGCCGACGGAGATGCCGGCGAGCTGGCTCAGCCGTCGCATCAGGACGTCAGCGCCGTCCGCTCACTCGATGCCGAGGAAGTAGGGGTAGAGGGGCTGGCCGCCGTGGTGGACCTCGACCTCGACGTCGGGTCGGTGCTCGGCCAGCCACTGCGTCACCCGGGTGGTGTCGTCGGCCTGGGCCTGCTCCCCCTCGATCAGGGTGACGAGCTCATGGTCCTCGCCCACCAGGGCGTCGAGCAGCCCCGTGGTGGCGTCCACCACGCTGGGTCCAAAGGCGGTGATGCCTTCGGGACCGAGGCCGATCCAGTCACCCTCGGCGATCTGGCCCAGGGAGGACCCGCAGGCCCGCACGGCCCGGGTCACCTCGCCGGCGACCAACCCCTCGGTGGCCGCAGCCATGGCCTTGGCGTTGGCTTCGAGGTCGAGCTTGGGGTCGAAGGCGACCAGCGCAGCCAGGCCGCCGTTGACCTCGGTGGTGGGAACCACCCGCACCGACTTGTCCGTGAGGGCGTCCACCTGGCCAGCCACGGCCACGATGTTGGCGTTGTTGGGCAGGATGACGACGTGGGCGGCCCGGCAGTCCTCGACCGCGTCCAGCAGCTCGGCCGTAGACGGGTTCATCGACTGGCCTCCGGACACGACCGACCCGGCCCCGTGGGCCAGGAAGAGCCGGTGCAGGCCGTCGCCGCTGGCCACCGCCACCACCCCCGTGGTGGCCTCCGAACCGTTGGTGTCCTCGACCACCTGGTCGGTGCCGGCACCGGCACCGGCTTGGGCGGCCGGGCGGTCCCCGCCCGCCTCTGGCCTTGGCATGGCGTCGCGCACCCAGCGCTCCTCCTCCACCTCGCCGGCCAGGTCGGTGACGCGGATCTGGCGGGGACGCCCAGCGTCGATAGCGGCCTCGACGGCGGAACCGATGTCGTCGGTGTGGATGTGGCAGTTCCAGATGCCGTCACCGCCGACGACGACGATCGAATCGCCGATGCCGTCCCACGCCTGGCGGAACTGCGCCACGGCATCGTCGTCGGCCTCGAGGAGGAACATGACCTCGTAGCGGAGGTCGGCGATGGTCCCAGCCGACGAGCCCCCGTCGCCGCTCTGCATCGACGGGACGGAACTGGTCGACGTCTTGGGCTCGGGCAGGGGACGGGAGGCGGCGACGCACAGGGAGGCGTCGAGCAGGAGCAGGAAGCCGGTCCCGCCGGCGTCGACCACGCCGGCCTGGCGGAGGACGTCGAGGAGCTCGGGCGTGCGCTGCAGCGAGGCACTGCCCTCGGCCAGGGCCGCCTCGAGGACGCCGACGAGGGTGGCCCCGGGCTCCTCGGCGGCGACGGAGGCCGCCTCCGACGCTTCGCGCACCACGGTCAGGATCGTTCCCTCCACCGGGCGACCGACGGCCTTGTAGGCACCCTCGCTGGCCGCCACCAGGGCCCGGGCGAACGTGGGCCCGTCAACTGCCTCGGCGGCGGCAAAGGTCGTCGTCATCCCCCGGAGGATCTGGCTGAGGATCACCCCGGAGTTGCCGCGAGCACCCATGAGCGAGCCGTGGGCGATGGCCTTGCACACCGACCCCACATCGGTCTCGGCTCCGTCGAGCTCGGCCAGCACCGACTCCATCGTCAAGGCCATGTTGGTGCCGGTGTCCCCGTCGGGGACGGGGTAGACGTTGAGCCGGTTTATGGGCTCCTGGTGGGCCCGAAGGGCGTCCCGGTAGGTTGCCAGCACCGCCCGCAGATCGTCAGCCTCCAGCAGGGCCAGGGTGGTCATGGACGGCGATGGTACTTGGGCGACGCGCCTGGAGGAGGTCCCGACGTGGTTGCGCTGGTACCCTCGTGGGCCATGGCCTCGGTCTGCAAGCTGTGCGGCAAGCACCCCTCCTTCGGCATGAGCATCAGCCACTCCCACCGGCGGACCAAGCGCCGTTGGAACCCCAACATCCAGCGGGTGCGGGCCGTCGTCGACGGGACGCCCCGGCGCCTGCACGTGTGCACGTCGTGCATCAAGGCGGGCCGGGTCACCAAGCCCCCCCGTCGCCAGGCTTCCTGAGCCACTCGTCGGATGCAGGGCGTCGTTCGGTCCTACGACCCGGGAACCCGCGAGGGCACGCTGGTGTGTGACACCGACATGGCCGACTACGACCTGGCGGCCGATGCCCTGGCCGACTCGGTGTTCCGGATGCTGCGCCAGGGCCAGCGCGTGGTCTTCGACCTCGACGGCGCCGGCCGGGCCACCCGCCTGCGGCTGGGCTCGGAGGTCGACATGGGCACGCCCGGTTTCGACGCCGAGGGCGTGGCCATCCCGAAGTCCCGCCCTCCGGGCTGACCTCTCCTCTCGTCGAGAGACCCGGGGGCGGTCATCGCCGTAGCTCCGAGGGTGCTGATCTCCCGAGTACGATAGGAGCAGACATCATGCATTGTGTCGAGCTCGGCCGACGAAGTGGAGGAACACCCGTGGAACGTTGGGTCGACCTCGGCCATGCCATGCTGAGGTTGTCCGGGGGCGCATCCGCCGCTCGTGTCACCCTCCTCGAGTCGCTTTGCGAGTCTGACTGGAACGAGGCCACGACGGGATTCGGCGATCCTGATCTCGCCAACCGGTGACCCGCCTGATCAGCGACCAGATCCTCGCCGCTCACCCACGGAGGGCGGCATGAGTCCTCCTCACTCCCCGCCCTCGGCGGGGCGGCCGCCGGGTCGGGAGGTCGACTGGCCCCCCGGGGGAAGCCGTCGGCGTGCCGGTCGGAGTCGGAGACGCTCGATCATCACGACGGCAGCTGTGCTGCTGGTCCTCGTCGTCATCGGCGCCGTCGTCCTCACCAGCGGCGACCGTGAAAGCCCTGACCCGGGGACCGTCGCCACTGGCCAGTGGCGCCCGATGGCGGCCGGGCCCCTGTCCCCCCGCATCGGCGCGGCCAACGTGTGGACCGGGCGGGAGATGGTGCTCTGGGGCGGGCGCAACTGTGCGGAGGGCCGCTGCGACGACGAGACCGTCCCCGCCCTGGGCGACGGGGCGGCCTATGACCCCGAGGCCGACAGTTGGCATGCCCTGTCGCCATCACCTCTGCCTGCCCGATCCAACGCCACCGGCGTGTGGACCGGCCGGGACATGCTCATCTGGGGCGGGCGCGACGCCGACGGGCCCCTCGCCGACGGGGCCGCCTACGACCCCGAGTCCGACACCTGGCGCATGCTGGCCCCCTCGCCCCTGTCGGCGCGCAGCGCCCCGGCGGTCTGGAGCGGGAAGGAGATGCTCGTGTGGGGCGGGTCAGTGGATGCCTCGGGCCAGCAGGTCTTCGCCGACGGTGCCGCCTACGACCCTGAAGCCGACACGTGGCGGCTGTTGGCCCCCTCACCTCTGGCTGGGCGCTTCGACATGCTCACCGAGTGGACGGACCGAGAGCTGATCGTGTGGGGCGGCCGAGCCGGGACCGAGAACCTGGGCGACGGCGCCGCCTACGACCCCGAGTCCGACAGCTGGCGTCGGTTGGCCGCCTCGCCCCTGTCACCCCGGGTGGTGCGGGGCGAGTGGAGCGGGCGGGAGCTGCTCATCTGGGGCGGGGAGCAAGGGGCCGAGGCGCTCGCCGACGGCGCCGCCTACGACCCGGCGTCGGATATCTGGCGCACCCTGGCACCCTCACCCTTGCAGGCCCGGCGGGGCCACGCGGTGGTCTGGTCGGGCCAGGAGTTGCTCATCTGGGGTGGAGGCGGCGGCACGGGTGCGTCGGTGTTCGGGACAGGCGCGGCCTACGACCCTGACTCCGACACCTGGCGCGAGCTTCCGCCATCCCTCGGTCGCTTCATCCCCACCGCTGAATGGAGCGGGGAGGAGATGCTGATCTGGGGCGGGATCGTCCCCGGGGCCCGCCCGGCCACGGTGGAGGCCACCGACGACGGCGTCCGCTACCGGCCCTGATCCCCCTCCCTCAGGGAAGGCGAGAGAACCAGACGAGCGAGGTGGCGGCGGCCAGGAGGGCGAAGGCGAAGGCGGCACCGGTGAACCAGCTCCCGATCTCCCGTTGCTCGGAGACGAAGCCGATGGAGCTGCCGATGTCGCCATAGACCGTCTCCAGCTGCTCGGTGGTGGCCGCCTCGAAGGCCGACCCACCGGTGGCCTCAGCCAGCTCGGCCAGCTCGTCCTCGTTGACCGCCACGGGCAACGTCTGTCCCTGGTAGGTGATGGTGCCGTCGGGCGTGCCAAAGGCGATGGTGGTCACCGGCACTCCTGCTTCCACCGCGGCGGCCGCGGCCAGCTCGTTGGGGGTGCCTACCTGGGTCTCCCCGTCGGACAGCACGAGGATGTGGGCGGGCACGGGCTCGCCGTCGGCGGCGGCAGGCGCGGACTCGATGGCGTCAAGCGAGGTGAGCACGGCCTCGCCGATGGCGGTCGACTCGGCCAGCTCCAGGCGTTCGATGGCCTCGATCACCGGGGTCCGGTCGGTGGTGGGCGGGACGAGCACGCGAGCCGAGCCGGCAAAGGCCACCAGGCCGAGGTTGATCTGTTCGGGCAGGAGCCGGGCAAAGGAGGTGGCAGCCGCCTTGGCCGAGGCGAGGCGGGAGGGCCGCACGTCGGTCGCGTCCATGGAGATGGACACGTCTATGGCCATCATGATCGTCGCCCGCTCCCGGGGGACGAGCTCGGCCCGGGCCGGACGGGCCAGCGACAGGACCATCCCCGTCAACGAGACCAGCAACAACACGGCCGGGAGGTGACGGCGCCATCCCGGTGTCCGGGGAGCCACCGAGCCGAGGAGCGCCAGGTTGGTGAAGCGCACGGCGTAACGCCGGCGGCCCCGGACCTGCACCACCACGTAGGCGCCAGCCAGGCCGGCGACGACCAGCAGCAGCAGCAGGCGGTTGGCGGCCAGGAAGGTCACGGGCGGGCGGGAGCGGCGCGGCGGCGCCGGCGGCGGTCGACGAAGCCCACCATGTCGAACAGCCAGTCGCGATCGGTGCGCAGGACGAGGTGGTCCGCACCGGCTCCCCGCAGCGACCGGGCCGTGGCCTGGCGCTGGCGGGCAGCAGCCTCGGCGTAGCGGGTCCGGAGCTTGGCGTCTCCGGTGCGGACCTCCAGGTGTTGACCGGTCTCGGGATCGACCAGCGAGAGGATGCCGACGTCGGGTAAGGCCAGCTCTCGGGGGTCGATGACCTCCACGGCGAGCACGTCGTGGCGGGCGGCCAGCCCTCGCAGCGGTCGTTCCCAGCCCTGCGCCCCCAGGAAGTCGCTGATGAGCACCACCAGCCCCCGGCGCCGGGCCAGGCGGGCGCATCGGGCCACGGCCGCGCCCAGGTCGGTGGTGCCCCCGCCGTCGACCCTGGGCATGGCCACCGCCCGGTGCAACACCCCTCGTAGGTGGTCGCGCCCGGGCCGGGCCGCCACGGTCGTCGTGGTGCCGGCGTGGACCACCACCGCTCCCAGGCGGTTGCCCACCCGGGCCGTCAGGTGACCCACGGCGGCCAGGGCGGCCAGGGCCAGGTCGCGCTTCTCCCAGGCGGCCGTGCCGAAGTCGAGGCTGGCCGAGAGGTCGACCACCACCCAGGTCTCGAGCTCCCGGTCGGCGATGGGCATGCGCACGTGCGGCTCGGTCGTGCGGGCGGTGACATTCCAGTCGATGAGGCGGACGTCGTCGCCCGGCTGGTAGGCCCGGGCCTCGCCCGGCTCGCTTCCGGGACCGGGCAACAGCCCCCGGTAGTCCCCCTGGAGGATGCCGTCGAGGCGCCGGGTCACCTGGAGCTCCAGGTGGCGCAGCAGCTCCTCGCTGCCCCGGCGCGTGGTGGCCACCACCGGCGGCGGGAGGACGGACGGGCTCACGAGGGGGCGGTGGCGTCGGCCCGGCGGGACTCGACCAGGGGGGCGGTCACCACCGAGAGGATGCGGGCCAGCACGGCATCGGCCTCCACTCCCTCGGCCAGGGCCTCATAGGAGAGCACCAGGCGGTGGCGCAGCACGTCGAAAGCCACGTCGAAGACGTCCTGGGGCACGGCGTAGTCACGGCCTCGGAGCAGGGCGAGGGCGCGTCCCGCCGCCACCAGGCCGAGGCTTCCGCGCGGGCTGGCCCCGTAGGCCAGGTAGGGGGCCAGCTCCGGCACCCCGTGGTCGCCCGGCACCCGGGTGGCCAGCACCAGGCGCACGGCGTAGTCGGTCACCCCGGCGTCGACGAACACGGCGTCGGCCGCGTCCTGGAGGCGGGCCAGGTCGTCGATGTCGATGACCCGCCTGGCCGACGGCGGGCGCACGCCCATGCGCCGCACCACCTCCGACTCCTCGGTGTGGGTGGGGTAGCCCACGACCAGCTTCATGAGGAAGCGGTCGCGCTGGGCCTCGGGCAGGGGGTAGACGCCCTCGCTCTCGATGGGGTTCTGGGTGGCCAGCACCAGGAACGGGAGGGGGACGGGATGGGTGACGCCGCCGATGCTGACCTGGCGCTCGGCCATGACCTCCAACAGGGCCGACTGGACCTTGGCCGGCGCCCGGTTGATCTCGTCGGCCAGCACGAAGTTGGCGAAGATCGGGCCGAGCTCGACGTCGAAGCGCTCGGTGCTGGCCCGGTAGATGCGTGTCCCGACGATGTCCGACGGGATGAGGTCGGGCGTGAACTGCAGGCGCACGAAGCTGCCGCCCACACAGGTGGCCACCGTCTCGATGGTGAGCGTCTTGGCCAGGCCGGGCACCCCTTCCACCAGGCAGTGGCCGCGCGCCAACAGGCCGACGAGGAGCCGCTCCAAGAGCCGATCCTGGCCGACGATGACCTTCTTGGCCTCGAACAGCACCCGCTCCAACAGGGCCGCTTCACCGGTCAATGGGGCTGCGTACAGGTTTCGAGTGGTGTCGGGACGGGGGGTGTCGCTCACCGCTTCCACGCTACCGGTGGCCCTTCCGCCGGGGGCGGTCACCCACCCGTCACGCCCGGATCAGCAGGGCCCGGATGCCCAAACCCATGAGGAACAACCCGCCGAGGCCGTAGAGCAGATAGCGCCACCGGTGGAGCTGCTGGCGGTAGGAGTAGATGATCCCCACGGTGACGAGGGCGACGAAGCCGTAGAACGTGTGGAACTGCTCGGCGTCGCGCCCCTCGCCGGCCACCAGGGCCACCCCGAAGCCCACCTGGACGAAGATGGCCACCTCGGCCACGGCCGTGCACCACCACAGGGCCCGGGTGCGCAGGGCCGGGAGCCAGTGGCCGGCCAGCGCCCACAGCCCCACCCCGGCGTTGGCCACGATGACGACCCACGCCCCGACGACGTGGAGGTCGTAGAAGATCATCCGGGCCCGTCGGCCAACTGGCCGAGGCGCAGGAGGCCCAGGCCGTCGATCACGCCGTCGAGCTCCTGAACAGCGCCGTCTCCCACTCCCCGGGTCCGACCGCAAGAGTGGCGCCACGCCTGATGTACCACTCGATGCCGAAGACCGCCGCAAAGACGTCGTCGGGAAGAGCCAGGAAGAACGACTGCTCACTGATCTGGCTGGCGTGGGCCCGCATGGCGGCCCGTTTGAGCGCCAGCCAGGGCCGGACGTCGACCGCCGTGGTCAACAGCTCCTCGCCGACCCCGAGCTCCATGGCGTCGACGTCAGGGACCAGGCCGGGCTCGGCCATCCCCGACAGCTGGCGCAGGGCGTCGCGGTTGACCGTCGACTCATAGACCAGTGGTGTTCCCGCCAGGGCCGCCGCTCGCACACCCACCCGGTGCACCTGGACGTGGTCGGGGTGACCGTAGGTGCCGTGGTCGTCGTAGACGGTCAACACGTCGCCCCGCTCCTCGCTGAGGATGGCGGCCAGACGGGACGCAGCCTCGTCCACGTCCGCCTGGCAGAACGACTCGGGAGTGGCGTTCGTGGACGTGCCGGCCATGCCCGAGTCGACATAGCCGAGGAACTCGACTCGACTGACCCCGAGCACGGTGGCGGCGGCATGGGTCTCGGCCACCCGCCGGTCGGCCAGGTGCTCGCCTGGTTGGAGGAAGCCCTCGGGCACGTCGCCCGCCTCACCCCGAGTGGCCACCACCAGCACCACACGGTGGCCGTCGGCGGCGGCGGCGGCCATGGTGCCGGCGGTGGCCACGGCCTCGTCGTCAGGATGAGCGTGGAAGCACACGAGGGTGGCCATGGACAGAGATGATGGCCCCAAGGCTTCGTGGTATGCGCGATCCACTTCAGGCGCCGGTGTAACTTGCCGATATCCAGGGGTAGAGGTCCCGCCGAAGGGGCGGGCCCCACCAGCGAACCGCCGGTCCTCAGGACCGGCAACAGGAGGTACACCGACATGGGTATCGGAGTCAGCGTGTTCCTGCTAGCCGTGGGCGCCATCTTGGCCTTCGCGGTCGACTTCCAGGTCTCGGGCCTGGAGATCAACACCGTCGGTGTCATCCTCATGATCGTGGGTGCGCTCGGGTTGTTGATCTCGGCGCTGTTCCTCAGCAGCTTCTCGCCCTATGCGGGCCGACGGGGCGACCGGGAGACCGTCGTGCGCGAGGAGCGCTTCTAAGCGCCGACCGCTACATCCGCTCCAGGAGCTGGGCCTTTTTCGCGTCGAACTCGGCCTGGGTGAGGATCCCCCGGCGGCACAGCTCGTCGAGGCCTTCCAGTTGCTCCACCAGGGACAGCTCACGGCGCGTGTGCTCAGCCCGGGCGCCGGTGGTCATGCGGTGCTGGTTGTCCTCGATCTGGCGGTACACCTCATTTTGCACCTCCGAGGGCCGGGGGATGTCGCTGAAGCTCTGGCGGCCCCGCTCCCCCCCCGACTCGATCACCAGGTCGCCGCAGCGCAGCATCCGCTCCAGGGCGCCCTGGCGGAAGAAGACGGTGTTCACCCGCTCCAGAGGGATTTCAATGCCCTCCTTGGCCACCACCCCCTTGCGGCGGATGAGACGGTCGGTCGTCACCACGAAGTTGGTGGTGGCCCACCGGGCGTAGCGCACGGCGAAGCAGGCCAGCGACACCAAGGTGAGCACCGCCGCGGCCACCTGCAGGAGCTCGTGGGCATCGGCCGAGGCCAGCCCCACCAGCACGGCGAGCGCCCCCGCCAGAGCCAGTGCCGGCAGGGCGAAGAACGACCAGTGCGGCCGTAGGTCGAGCACTACGTCCTCGCCGTCGTTGAGCAGCCTCCTGGGGAAGGCCATGGGCGGAGACTACCGCCGGTGGAACGACCGAAGGTGGTCGCTCAGCGGTACACGCGGCGCCGGAAGATGCGCTCGGGCGACACGACCCGGTCGAGGAACAACAGGCCGTCGAGGTGGTCGAGCTCGTGCTGGACGGCCCGGGCCTCGAAGGCGTCGCACTCGAGTTGTCGCTCCTCGCCGTCGCGGCCCACCCCCCGCACGACCACGACGCCGGCGCGCGCCACGTCGCCGGTCAGGTCGGGCACGCTCATGCACCCTTCCCGTGCGACCTCGCGGCCGCCTGGGGGACCCGTCGATTCCACGACAACGGGGTTGAACAGCACCACTTCGCCGTGGCAGGAGCGGGCCTTGCGATGCCCGGTGACGTCGAAGCAGAACGCCCGCAGCGAGACCCCGATCTGGGGAGCGGCGATGCCCACGCTGTGGGCCGAAGAGCGCATGGTGTCGACCAGATCGTCGGCGAGCGCCCGAGCGGCGACGCCAATGTCGTCCACCTCCTGGCACCGGCGGGCCAGGACGGGGTCGGGCAGGAGCAGGACGGGCCGGATCACCTCGCCAACTACAGGAGATCGGCGTCGTCGGGTCGCCAGTGGACGTCGACCCCGAGATCGATGGCCAGGCGCTCCAACTCGCCCCCCAGCAGGTCAGAGTCGGCGCCCGGCGCCAGGCTGACCGCCAACAGCAACACGTAGGCGGACGCTTCCCCGACCCCCACCTTGCGCGTGCTCAAGTCGACGATGTTGGCCCCGTGGGCGGCTAGCAGCTGGGTGACCCGGTGCACGATGCCGGGGCGGTCGGCGCCGTGGACCGAGACCGACCAGCTCCGCCCGACTCCAGCTTCGGCGCGGTCGACATCGCCGCCCCCGGGGCCGGGGCCGGGGCCGAGGGCAGGGTCGGGGCCGGCCACTGGTCGCACTGCCACCGTGAGGCCCAGGGGAGCGACCTCGGCGGCCAGGGCCGCTTCGAGCTCGGCGGCGTCCTGGTCGTCGGGCACCTCGACCACCAACATGATGGCGAAGTGACCCCCGAGGATGGTCATGGCGCTGTCCTCGAGGTTGCCGCCGTGGTCGACCAGGACGCCGGTCACCCGGGCCACGATGCCGGGTCGGTCGGTCCCGATGGCGGTGACGGCGACGTGGGTCACCGCGGGCTACGCCCAGCCGAGGTCGTCGAGGCGGTGGTCGTCGATGCCGAAGTGGTGGGCCACCTCGTGCACGACCGTCACCCGCACCTCTTCGACCACGTCGTCCTCGCTCTCGGACCTCGCACAGATGGACCGACGATAGATGGTGATGCGATCAGGCATGGCCATGCCGCCGTAGGCCTCCCGCTCGGTGAGGGGGATGCCCTGGTAGAGACCGAGCAGACCCGAAGGAGAGGCCTCCTTGACCTGGACGATGACGTTGTCCATCAGGCGCCCCAACTCCTCGGGGATCTCGTCGAGGGCCTCGGCCACCAGCTCCTCGAAGCGCTCGATGGGCACATCGATCATGCCGGCGAAGCTACCCGGGCGCGAGTCGTCAGGGCCCTGTCACGGGAGGATGAGGTGGAGGTCGCCGAACTCGTGCCATCGGTAGCCCTGGGCCAAGGCGGTGGCGTAGCTGCGCTCGAGGAGCGGCCGCCCGGCCACGGCCTCGAGCAGGGCCAGGTGCGATGCCCGGGGCTCGTGCCAGCCGGTGAGGAGGCCGTCGACCACCTGCACCCCACGCGCGGGGGAGACGACCAACTCGGTCCAACCCCGGGCCGGGTGGACGACGCCACCGGTGCCGACCGCGCTCTCCAAGGCTCGGGTGACCGTCGTACCCACGGCCAGGACGTAGCGCCCGGAGCGGCGGGCACCGTTGATCACCTCGGCCGTGGCCGCCGGAACGGCATAGCGCTCGGGGTAGGGCGCCTCCCCCACCTCCTGACTGGAGACGCCGGTGTGCAACAACACGGGCACCACCACCACTCCCTTCGTGACCAGGGACGTGACCAGCTCGGGCGTGAAGGCCCGGGCGGCACTGGGCATCTCCGCACTGCCGGGCTGGCGGGCGAAGACGGTCTGGTAGGCCGAGAGCGGCCACGCCCTTTCGGGGCACCCGTAGCGGATGGGCCGGCCGGCACGGAAGAGGTAGCTCACCACGTGGTCGGGAAAGTCCAGGTCGGCTACCCACAGGCGGGGCGGCTGGGTGGCCACGTCGGGGTAGCGCTCCAACAGGGTCGCGGTGGCGTCCTCCGGCAGGCCCAGCCGTTGCCCCGGACGCCCCCCCTCGAAGGCCAGGCTCCCCTCGCCACACCGCCGGCGGAGCTCGACCACCCAGCGCCCGCCCGCCAGCTCCGTCGACAGGTGCACCAGGAGGCCGTCCTCGGCCGGGACCGCGGCCGGCAGGGTCGCCGAGGTGTTGACCACCACCACGTCGCCGGCCCTGAGGTGGTCCCCCAGGGAGGCGAAGGTGGTGTCGACGAGGCGCTCGTCACCCCGCCACGACACCAACAGGCGGGCATCGTGGCGGCGCCCGCCCCCCGCCTCCACCGGGTCGGTGGCGATGAGGTGGGGAGGCAGCTCGAAGTCGAGAGGGGCGAGCAGCTCGTCCGCTGTGGTCATGGGGCCGTCACCACCAGGTCGTGGGCTGAGTAGCGGCCGCTGGGCAAGGTGCGCTGAAGCAGGACCCGCAGGCCGGGCACGCTGTCTTCGGGCGGACGCCGGTTCGAGAGGTCCTCCCCGGGGAAGGCCTCGGCCTGCATGCGGGTGCGCATGTCACCGGGGTCGACCCGGTACACCCGCAGGTCGGGGTGCTCGGCCGCCAGCACGGCGGTCAGGTGCTCCAGGGCCGCTTTGGACGAGCCGTAGCCGCCCCAGCCCGGGTAGGCCTCGACGGCGGCGTCGGAGGTGACGGCCACCACCGCCGCCCCCGGGCGCAGCCGGGGCAGGGCGAGCTGGGTCAGGGCAAGCGGGGCCACCACGTTGACGGCGTAGACCTGGGCCAGCACGTCGAGGGGATAGTCGGCCAGGCCCGGTTGTGGGCTGGGGCCGAGGACGCTCGCGTTGTGGACCAGGGCGTCCAGGCCGCCCAGCTCGGCGGCGGCGGCGGTGAGCGCGCGCCGGTGGGCCTCGTCGGCCACGTCGCCGGCGACGGCCACGACCTGGCCTTGCCGTTCCGCCCGCGCCGCCCGCTCCTCCAGGTCGGCGGCGGCGACGGCGAGGGCGTCCGGTTCGCGGGCGTCGATGATGAGCGACCAACCGGTACCGGCCAGGTCACGGGCGAGGGCCAGGCCGAGGCCACGAGAGGCCCCGGTGACGAGAGCGATGGGGGTGGGTTCCATGCCGTCGACGGTACGAACGGGCCCGCCCGACCACGCCGGTCGCCGGGATGGTTCCCCCTCGGCCGACCGGCCTACGACGGAGGGACGAGGCCGTGGCGGACCGCCCACAGGGCGGCCTGGGTCCGGTCGCTGAGGCGCAGCTTGGCCAGGATGTTGCTGACGTGGGTCTTGACCGTGCGTTCGGACACGAACAGCTCGGCGGCCAGGGCCCGGTTCGACCGGCCACCGGCCAGCAGGCGCAGCACCTCCAGCTCCCGGGGTGTGAGCTCGGCGAGGGGGGACGGCGACGTCGCTCCCCGCGCCACCTCCGCCATGACCCGGGACACCACCTGGGGGCTGAGCAGACCTTCGCGCCGGTGCACGGCCCGCACCGCCGCTTCCAGCTCCCTCGGGGCCACGTCCTTGAGCAGGTAGCCGGCGGCGCCCGCGGCCACGGCCGGGATGACGTCATCCTCCGACGAGAAGCTGGTGAGGACCAGGGTGCGTACCTCGGGGTGGAGCTCGGCGATGCGGCGGATGGCGGCAACTCCCCCGCCGCCGGGCATGACCAGGTCCATGAGCACGACGTCGGGGCGCAGTCGCTCGACCTCGGCCAGGGCCGCCTCGGCGTCGCCCGCCTCCCCCACCACCTCGATCCCCTCCCGCGTCGCCAGGAACGACCGCAGGCCTTGGCGTACCACCGGGTGGTCGTCGACGACGAGCACCCGGATCACGTCAGGCACGGGGCACTTCCACCCGTACGCTGGTGCCCTGTCCCGGCGCCGGCCCCGTCACCGAGGTGACGGCCAGCGTCCCCCCCACGGACTCGGCCCGCTCGCGCATCGAGGTGAGCCCCAGGCGCCGAGCCCGGATCGAGCGAGCCTCGGGATCGAAGCCCACGCCGTCGTCGACCACCTCGATGGCCACGGTGGCGGCGCCCAGCTCGACGGTGACGCTGATGCGGTGGGCCTCGGCGTGGCGAGTGGCGTTGGCCAGGGCCTCCTGCGCGATGCGGAACAACGTCACCTCGAGATCGGGGTCGAGGCGACCTTCGCCGTCGACCACCAGGCCCACCGAGACATCGTGCGAACGGTCGAGGGCATCGAGGTGCTTGGCCAGGGTGGTGACCAGCCCGTCGTCCGCCAGCGCCGGCGGGCGCAACTCGAACACCAGGCTCCGCAGCTCCGCCACCGCCCCCTGGGCCAGCTCCTGGATCCGGCGCAGCTCCACCACCGCGGCGTCGGGTTCGGTGCCCACGAGCGAGGCTGCCGTCTCGGCGCTGAGCGACAGGCTGAAGAGCGTCTGGACGGTGGCGTCATGCAGGTCCCGGGCCAGGCGGGCCCGCTCCTCGGCCACGCTCAACTCCCGGCTGGCCCCGAGGAGGCGGGCCTGTTCCATGGCCACGGCGGCGTGGGCGGCGAGCAGGCCCAACAGCCGCTCGTCGGCCTCCCCAAAGGCGCCACCGTCGCGCTTGTCGGCCAGGTACAACGCGCCGATGACGTCGCCTTTGAACACGATGGGCAAGCCGAGGAACGAGCGCATGCGGGGATGGGCAGCCGGCCACCAGGTGAAGCGAGGATCGGCCGACACGTCCTCACTGCGGTAGGGAGCAGGATCGACCAGCAGCGAGCCGAGCAGACCGTGGGTGCGGGGCAGCGGACCGATTGCGTCGATGAGCTCGTCGCTCATGCCCGCGGTGATGAAGCGACTGAAGCCGTCGC
>JAUJLZ010000196.1 GCA_030447125.1 Acidimicrobiales bacterium | reverse complement strand
GCAGGTCCGGGCGCCTCCGCCCGGCTCGTCGAGGGCCTCGAGCACCACGACCTCCCGGCCTGCTCGGGCCAGGTAGCAGGCGGCCACCAAGCCGTTGTGGCCTCCTCCCACCACGATCACGTCAGGCACTCGACCTGCTATCCCCGACATCCGCTTGATCGACGCCTGCTGTGCCAGACCGTCGCGTCGACCGCAAGGTCAGCCCGCTTCGCCGGGCGCCGCTTACACCTCGGCGAGGACGCTGCGGACCTGCTCGTTCAGCGGTGACTGCGGCGCCAGGTCGAGGTAGGGCTGGAGCTCGGCGGCGGCCCGGTCGAACCACCGTCGGCCAGCTCGTCGTTCCCGGCATCCTGGACAAGCCGGACCAAGGCGTCGAGGCGCAGCTTCACGGCCCTACGAACACCGACAGGAGGCGACGGGAAGCAATCAGGTAGGACTTGGACGAAGCCGGTCGAGGACACCTAGGTAGACGGCGAGGGCGGCGAGGAACACCAGGGACCAGGTGAGGTTGCGGCCCGGCACGAAGTGCGTGCTGATGTGGCCAAGGAAGACGTCCATCCACCACTCGTGGGCGACGTGCGCGCCAGTGAAGAGCAGGTCGGGGAACATGGCGACGAGGTGACCGAGAACGGGCCAGACCAGGGGCACGGGCACTGGTCGGCGCGTTCGCAGCGCCACCGCAGCCATGACGAGCAGTGCCAGCGCCGAGCCCACGAAGAAGTGCGTGAACCAGTGGAAACGCGCGTCGTGGCCGCGATAGGAGAGGTACAAGCCGACCTCCACCGCTACCGCGAGGAGGCACCACAGGCACAGGCGCGCCACACGACCTGCCGGCAACCGGCTGGAGTGGTTCACAGCGCTCTCAGGATCGTCTCGACCTCGCCGAGCAGGTCGGCGACTTCTGGGTCGAGCGTCCGGTAGCGGATCCACCCTGACTCGTCGACCACGGCGTAGCCGACCGAAGCGCCGCCGCCCTGTGGCACCCGCAAACCGTAGGCGTCGGCGAGACGGCCTCCCGGATCGGCCACGACTGCAGCATCGGCCAAACAAGGAGCCACCGGCCCGGTTACGACGACGGCCACCTCAGGCTGACCGGCGAGGTCGACCTCGGTCAGGGCCTGGCAAAGGTCGGCCAACTGGTCCGGGCGCACGAAAAAGGTGACTGCTTCCTCGCCTGGCGCCGGGATGTCTTTGGTGACGGCTGGTGCTGGCTGAGGCAGCTGGCCCAGGTCGAGGATCCCCGGACGCTGGTAGGCGGGGTCGGCGTCATCGAGCGGAGTCCGGGCGACCCGGGCGAGGATCAAAAGCCCGCCGAGACCAACAGCCAGCACGAGCCACACCGTGATGAGCCCTCGCCGAGATGGCCAGGTCATGTCGGCGATCCTGACACCCTCACCCCGACATCCTCAAGGGCTGCCCGAAGGTGAGCTGGTGCAGGTTCACAGGGGACCCGGGTCAGCAAGAGGCGATGACCGACCGGCAGATCTCTCGCTGCCCACATCAACGGTCCGTCGATCGACCCTTGGACGCCTTGACGGCGACGAGCCGCTCGACGATGCCGAGCCGGCGGCGCTCGAGATGTTTGACATCGAATCCTGCGTCCGCCACCTCGTCGAGCGGCTCACGCAGGAGGTGGTCGCACATGGTGCGAAGGAACAGCGGTTGCAGCCAGCGTTGCGCGCTCCGGACGGGCGCGATCGGGCTTCGGACGTGCTCGAGCGCGACAAGCCGTCCGCCGGGCCGGAGCACGCGCCAAGCCTCGCGAACTGCCTCCTGAGGATCGGGAATGCTGCACAAGGCAAGGGTGAACACGACGGTGTCGACCGATGCGTCAGGCAGATCCAGCTGCTGCGCGTCACCGATGCGCAAGTCGATCTCCGTCCGAAGGGACGCCGCTCGGCACCGAGCTCGGGCGAGCATCGCTTCGCTCAACTCGATGCCAATGACCCTGCTGCTTGGCCGGTAGAACGGGAGGTTCCTACCGGTGCCTACCGCGACCTCGAGCACGTCGGTCCCGGCTTCGGAGGTGACCCACTGTCGGCCGCCGGCGAACAGCACACGATCGAGGATCGCCATCATCGGGTCGTAGGTGGCGGCCGCCCGGTCGTAGACGGCACGGACGCGATCCACTCCATTGCCGTGAGTCACCTGCTGTTTCCTCCCCACTCTCCAATCACGCGATTCAGGGCGCCCCGATGCGCCTCGCTCCTGGTCACTCCGGAAACCTGGCTAGCCGTCAGCCAACGGGTACCGGAAGCGCCGCCGGATCTCGTGGCCCGGGCTCACGAGCCGAGAATCCACCATGCGGCCATGCTCGTCGAGCGTGAGCTCCGCGTAGATCTGCGATCCGGGCACATACAGGCTCAGCCGATCCGACGCCCCAGGGAGACGTTGCACATCGTCGACGTTGCCCGCCGCATAGGGCTCAGCGTCGATGAGGGTGTCACCGCTCATCTCGAAGATGTTTTCGGTGACGACCGACCCGGGCCCCGAGTCGACCGTCTCGGCGACAGTCAATCGGTCGATGGAGCGTGTGGTGGCGATCACCTCGCGAAGCCGCTGGGAGGCAGCGTCTCCGGGCGGCCAGAACAAGGTGCCCTCGAAGCGGCCGCCCGTCCACCCCGGCGCCTCCGCGTCTAGAACGGCGGTGGTGTTTCCCTCGAGAAGGTCGAGCTGCTGGGCGAAGCACCCGGGACCGCAGGGCCGAGGCAGCACGTCGACGACTGCACCGTCCGGCTGTCGCAGCGACATTTCGATCTCGGTGCCGGGGACCGGCCCGGACGGGGAGAAGACGCGGACGTCGAGCCGCTCGCCGTCGGTCGCCAACTCCACGTTCAGTTGCCCGGCCAGTCCAGCGGTGCGGGCGATGGGCCCGGCGAGCGGCGGCGGGCCCAGGAGCGCCTCTGCGGCAACCGCCGGTGCCGGCGGAGTGGCATTCGCCACGAGGCCCGCAACCGCCAGGGCGACCGCCAGCAGGCCGGCCTCCGCCCTCGTCGTTCTCTTGAGCAGCGTCGCGGCGCGGCGCCGGAGAGCCCGGCGGGAGACGATGGCGAATCCGCCGGCGCCGGCGAAGAGGATGAGCTTCACGACGAGCAGCTGTCCATACCGCGTCTCCCAGAGGTCCCGCCAGGTGGGGATCAGGAGAAGGGCCGAGATCGTGCCGGCGATGGCGAGGGCCACGACCAGGGGCAACGCCACAGGGGCATAGCGGGCGACGACAGGCAACCAACGATCACCGTCACGTCGTGCCGCCCAGCCCCGGGCGACGACGACGCCGAGCGCACCCGCCCATGCTGCCCCGGCCGCGAGATGGACGACGTCGAGGGCCCATCCAAGGACGCCCTCGATCGACGCGGCGTGGCTTCGCGCCGACCACGAGGCGGCTGCGCCGACGAGGACCACCAGCGGCAGCAACGGCCGGCCGGTCGCGGCATCGGCTGACATCGCCAGGGCGACGAGGCCCACTGCCAGGGCAGCCGGGCCTACTCCGTTCGACCCTGCTCTGATGATGTCGAGCCAGGCGATGCCCGCCCCGATCAGAGCGGCGAGCAAGCCGGCGCGCACTACCGGCCTTGGATGACGACCGCGGTCGATCAGCCCGGTCAGCAGCGGTCCGGCTGCGAGCGCGAGCCCGGAG
Organism: Acidimicrobiales bacterium; assembly: GCA_030447125.1. The sequence continues at coordinate 627 of JAUJLZ010000196.1, read as the reverse complement.
AAGAACAACCAGCTGGCGAGCGTGTCCCACCAGCGCGACGACGACGACTCCACCGGGGCAGGCACAGCACCTTCCACGTTCCCGACAGCGAAGGAGAACTCGCCGAAGCTGCCGTGCCCATCGATCGCCGAGAACGCCTGCCAGGACACCACATAGATGCCGTCCTCGAGGGCTCCGGGAACCGCAGCGGACATCCCTACACCTGCCGGGGCGACCTGCACACCGGCGAGGTCGACGACGTCACCGTTCGAACGCTGGAGCTCGAGCACGCCAGTGGTGGGATCGGGACGCTCGCTGAACTCGAGGACGACGGCCGACGGAAAGCTTCGCAGGCGCTCTCCCTGCCCCGGCGTCGTGCTCACGAGGAACGAGTGGGCCGCTGCCGGGTGGCCGGCGCTGATGATGGCGACGGCCACCACAACAACCGCCAGAAGGGTCCGGCGGAGGACGGCGGTCACGTGGACGTCGAGCTCGAATGGCGTCGCGACCGACAAGGGGGCGAGGTGGAGGCTTCGGAATCAAAACAGTCGACGTGCTCCACGAGTTGCGGTGAGGCCGGTTCCACGACGTTGTGTAGCACGAAGCCATGTTCATCGCGTGCCGAAGAGCGAGCAAGTCGCCAGCAGG
>JAUJLZ010000028.1 GCA_030447125.1 Acidimicrobiales bacterium | reverse complement strand
TAACGGGCGGCGAGGACGTCCTCGCCTTCTGGGCCGTCCTCTTCGAGAGCCACGGTGTAGCGGGCGCACCTCTGGCAGTTGCCGCTCTCTGCCGTCGCATCGCATCCCACCGACACCGACTGTGATGAAAGTGGTTCAGACCCTTGGTCGAGCATCAGTGGCTCACCTTCCTCGTGTTGCATGGCTTGGCTTGGCCGGCACGGAAGTGACTGCGGTCGCGGCCAGGCGCCCGATGTCATCTGCGGCCAAGCAGGACGACGCCGACGTGAGAAGCTCGAGAAGAGCCTGCGGCGTCGCCAGGTTCACTCCATCGAAGAGCAGCTGTGCCCTGGGTAGGCGGGCGCCGTGGATGCACAGGACGGGATGGACCGGGAGCGGCTTCCCGGTGCGTCCCCGCCCAGCCAGTGCCCGACCGATCTCGCTTGCGGCCCAGCGCAGGGCGCGTAGGTCATCGTCGAGGCAACGCCGCCCGTACCACAGCCGCCCGTCACCCAGGACCCTGACACGGCCTCGCCATACCTTGGAGTCCACCACCCAGACACCGGTGGTTCCCACGATGAGGTGGTCCACGTTCGCTGCCGATCCCGGGATGCGCCGGTCGTGCAACACGGTCCAGCCGAGGTGGCGCAGCGGCGCCAGCAGCTGGGCGGTGCGGCGCTCGCCTTCGGCGCCGCGTCGCCACTTCGCCGCCGGGGCGCTCTCGATCGGAGCGAGCGGACCGAGAAGGTCGCTGAGTGGAACGTCGCCGCTTCCGTCCGAGCCCTCCCTGCTGAGGAGCGCATGGTGATGATCGGCAGCCGAGGCTCCCGCCGAAGGATCCGGGGGATCGGGTAGCGACCGTCGCCCCTGCATCAGCCGTCTCCAGCCGCAGGTTCCGGATCAATGTTGTGCTGCTCCGCCTCGTACTGGCGAGCGGCCTCCGGCAGCTCGAGGGTCCGGAGGTCAGGCACCACGTCGCCTTCTCCCTCTCTCGGCCGGTCGGCCGGGCGTTCATCCGCTGCGGGGCGGTCGTCTCGGGGATCGATCACCTCGACGCTTCGCGCCACCGGCTCGACGTACGTGGCGGAGTGCAACGCCCATACCTCCTGGCCGGCCTCGTCGAGCATGGCCATGCGCAGCCGTGGGCCTCGGTGCACGCGGTAGATGAGCCCATCGACGACCACGTTGCCGCACCAGGAGCTGGAGAATCCCTTTCCCCCGGCATCGGTGGGTGTGGCCTCGATACCTGCATGGGATGCCATGATCGCCCACGACGCCAGGCTGCGTCCCCGCCAGTCCTCCTCGGGGCTGATGGCCGGTGCGTAGAACATCAGCTTGGCTGGGTCCGGTGGCCTCGGAAGAGTCACGGCCACACTCCGATGTCAGGTCCCACCGTGCGCTTCGCCGGTGCATCCTGGTTTCGCCGCCGGGCGGTAGAGAGCTCGACGGTACGGAGGTCGGCGCCCGAGCATCCCGGCGACGTCTCGGGGCCCGATGTTCGCGGTAGTTGGACTGCCTCCTGATGACCGCTTCGGCGGACGGGCGAGCGGTCGCGAGGGTGCCGCGGCGTGCGCCGGCCCGCCCGCATGCCGCTCTCCACCGTCGCCGCGGTCTCGCGGCTGTCGAGGCCGGCCGCCACACCGGCTTCTTGCAGGAGGACGCTGAGCGAGTCGCCGTCCAGGTGCCCGCCGCCGACGATCTGGCCCAGCACGAAGGCGGCCCGGTTCAACACGTGGTTGCGCTGGCCCTCTTCCGCCTTCGCCACACGGTCGAGCTCGCCCGCCATAGCCGCTGCCGCCCAGGCGGAGACGCCGGGATCCCGCCGGACCTTGCTCGGATCGGGCGCAGGTGGTCGCGGGCGCTCTCGCACGGCCAGCATCTCGACCAACCAGCCCGGCGCCGGCGCCAGGCTGCGGACTGGTCCCCAGCGGTAGGCGGCACCGCTGCGGTGGACGCTCGGCGGTGTGATGACGTACCCGCCGTCGCCACGGACGTCGATCCCGGCCCCCAGGGCACCGGCGCTGTTGCGTACGGCGCCACCGGGATGGGCGAAGTACAGGTGCATCCCTCCGCCGCCGGTGATGGCCATGCGCGTTGCCGGTAAAGGACCGTGTTCGTCCACGAGCTGTTGCAGGCTGGCCTCGCCGCCGTGTGGAGGATCCACGTCGACCACCAGCAGGCCGGGGCCTCCTCGGCCGCGGCCACCAGTGCGGATGGCGACGTTGGCCTGCGGCCATCTCGACCACCAACGGGCGATCACCGAACGGTGGGTCGACGCGTCGAGGAGCCCTCGCCGGGTCCGGGGATGCTTGCCCGGGCTCGTGCACCGGTTGTCCTCGCAGCTGCACCCCGACGTCGAGTGCGCATGGTGGCAGGGGAACACGGGCCAGCCTCGGCGGGCGTAGCGCAGGGCCGCTTCGACCGGTGCCACCTCCACGCGTCGGGAGGACGGAGTCACGGCACCACCTCCGGTTGTGGTTCTGCCCGGCGCTGGTACCGAGCTGCCGAGCGGGCCGGGCTCGTCGGTTCCTCGGGCCCGGCAGGCGGGGGCAGGTCGACGCTGCGCAAGTCGAATCCGCCCGACTTCGGTTCGGGATCGGGAGCCGGGATCCTGTACACGACCGGGCCCATCTGGGTCTGGCCGGGGTTGACCACGGTGGCCGGTACCCGCACCAGGCGACGTTGGCTGAGTCCCACCCCGACCGGTTGGGATCGCCAGTGCGCCCGACGCAGATGCGTGCTGGGTGACGACCTCGTGCTGTCGGTTGCACGGGAGCGCTCCACCCGGTCGGCGAGGGGCGTGCGCGCCACGTCGAGAACCCGCACCCCGGCCGCCTCACCGCGAGGTTCGCGGCGGCGGAACTGACCCCGCCGGACCGTCTTCCGCCACTCGCGGGAATCGGGCCGCTGAGGAAGCTCCAGCGGACGAGATGGCTCCCGCCACTCGGCCCACGAGACCGTTGCGGCGAGGTTGTAGGCGACGTGTGAGAGCCGGGCGGACGACAGGCGGCCCCATACCGTCGCCCGGTAGCGGTCGAGGGCGTAGGGCCAGTGACGCGTGGGGTCGGGGTTGGCCGAGATGAGCCAGAGAACCTCGTCGACAAGGCCACCTCCCGCCGCCTCGGTGAGCACCACCCCCTCGATGGCGCCGCCCATGGCCCGTAGGTCGCCGATGGCGGTGCGACCGACGGGCTCGCCCCTCAGGTCGGTCAGCACGTCCCACCTCTCGGGCCAGTCCTGAAGCTCGGCGCCGAACTCCAGGGGGCGGTCGAAGTAGACGGCGACGCGGGGGTGGGGCAGCTTCATGCTCTCCAGGGCGGCCCGTTCCGGCGGGCGGCTGGCGAGGATCCCCACCGCTGCGTTGCTGTCGAGGAAGTGGGGGACGGCGTCGAACAGCGCCCGGTTGTCCGCCAGCGACAGAAGGGTGCGACGCATCGCCGTGAGCCGGACCTCTGCGTCCTCGGCTCGGCTGAGGGTGCGAGGGGCGACGATGACCTCGTGGTACTGGTGGAGCCGGACGAGGTCGGCGCTGACCGCGAAGGCCCGAAGGGCGACTACATCTCCGGGGACATAGTGGTCCGGGTCGGGCCGCCCTGGCTGCCACCGCCCCGATGCTGCGGCGATGGCGGCATCACGTTGGGCCAGTTCGAACAGCTCGTCGAGCTGGCTGATGACGCCGGACCAGGCATGAATGGCCCGTTCGAGGTCGGGCTCCGGGGGCTCCCGTGGCTCGATGCCGAAGGCGTTGCGGGGATTGGCGTTCATCGCCGGACCTCGGGCACGGTCCGCTCAGGGGCCCGTGGCTCTCCTCGCTGCGCTAACGGCTCCGCAACCGGGTCAGGCTCGCCATCGGGTAGCTCGATGGTCCGCAGATCGAGGTAGTCCGATGCCGCGGGATCGCGGTCGCTGAGCCGGTGAGGCTCGGGTCTCTCGGGATCGAGTTGGGTACGGGTGCCGCCCCCGGGCAACTCGATGACGTCGGCAGTGACCAGAGCCTCGAACCAGGCGGCGATCTCCGCCCGCCTGTCGGCGAAGGCAGCCACCATGAGCTGGCCGTCAGGCTCATCAGCGGCCACGGCGGTGATCGCCGCCTCGATCTGGGAGAGGCGGGCCTCGCCTTGGGCGACGAGGTCGACCGGTGGAGCTTCCTCCGCCATCGCCTGGCGGCGCCGGGCCAGGAACCCGCCGTCCACCGCAGCTACGGCTGCATCTCCGGCACCTCCCGGTGGTGCTTCCGCCGCGGCGTTGGCCAGATGCTCGGCCTGGTCCGGTACAGCGAACGCCGATGAGCACAGCCCGCACACCACCGGCCCCCTCGCCAGCACGGACGGGGCCATGCGCAGCTTGCGGGCGGGCTGGCATCCGCACTCGGCGGCGCGCTGGGTCGCCCTGTCCCGATCACCCCGCTCACGCCCTTCCGTGGTGCCGCCGTCCCGGTCCAAGCCCTCCATCCCGTTGCCCTCCACGCCCACGCCGCGGCCCGCAGGAAGACCACGAGCGAGTTGCATGTGGGCCTCGATGCCGGCGATGGCCTCGGCGTAGCCCTCAACGGTGGAGGGCGTGAGGGCGGTCCTGGCCCACCCGTAGGGGTCCATGCGGCCGGGCTTGAGGCCGACCTCGGCGGCCGCGGCCTTGAAGTTGGCGTTGTGGTACCGGCCGCCACGGCTGGTGTCCCGGATGCCGCGGGCGGCGTTGAGCCCATGGGCCGCCTCGTGGAGCAGCACCTCGAAGACGGCCTCGGGCGGCAGGTGGAGGGCCTCGCCGGCAAGGAGGACCTCCCCTCTGGCCTCGCCGGCCACCCGCCACTGGCCGCCCCACCAGTGGCCCAGCTTGACCAGCCGACCCCGCTCGACACCGCTGCCCAGCACCACGACGGTGTCGGGCACCTGGGGGTGGCGGGCCTGGATCGCCGCCCAGGCCGCTTCGCAGGCGGCGACCAGGTCACTGGCGGCGACCGGGACTGCTCCCGACGGCACGCCATCCAGATCAGCACCATTGCTGGACGAAGCGTGACCGGCGGAATCCAAGGGAGGCATGGCGGCTCCTACAGCGCCGGCGACGGCTGGGCGTCGGGCACCACGAGGGGGACCGATTCCCCGCCTCGGGCGCAGGTGGCTTGGGACACGGCGCCGGCAGCCTCGTCCCACTGGCGGGCGGCAGCGCGCTCTGTGGGTCGCGGTCCCAGCGCCATGGTGGCGGCGGACATCGAGGCGTCGGAGGTCCAGGGCACCGGCTCCAACACGCCCCAGCGGTCCCGGTACAGCGCGGCCTGCTCGAGCGCCCGCCGCCAGCGCAGGCGCTCGCCCCGGTTGACCCCGACGGGCGGGTGGGGTGCCAGGGCATGCAACTCGCCGGGGACCAGCGCCGGGGCCCCCAGACGCACCTTCGTCTCCCGTCCGGCGATGGCGTCGCGCAGCAGATCCCGCTGGCCGACCTCGCCGGCGTGGTCGGCCAGGTAGCGCTCCCGATCAGCGGCCTGGCCTCGGAGGTGGTCGAGCCTGGCGGTCAGGTTGTCGAGGCTGCGGTCGATCCGCTGCAACTCTGCCCGCAGGGCGCCGGCTCCTCGCTGGTCGCTGCGCCCCCACCCGATCTGCCGTTCCTCGGCGCGTCGCAGCCCGTCGGCCACCACCTGGCGCCGGGCCGCCGCTTTCTCCTCGGCGGCCTCGGCACCGGCGATGCGCCGGCTGACGTCGGGCGGGGCGGCGGCGAGGGTGGCCTCGACCGGCGCAAGGAGACGGTGCAACTCCAACAGGCTGTGCCGGGCGGCGAGGGCGCCGGCGTCTGACGCCCAGGGGTCGACCTCGTGCAGTAGGGCGTCGGGCACCTCGGCGGCCAGCCGGGCGGCCATCGCGTCGAAGGTGGACTCCCGGGTCGACGGAGGACCGTGCGACACGTCGGCGTCCTGGTCGTCGGTCACGGTGCCATCGACGAGGTAGATGCGGTTGGCCAGCCGTCCCCGGGTGGTGGCCACGTAGGCACCCGCCGCCGTGGTCGTGTCGTCGAGGACCGCCTTGCCCCGATCGAGCGTCCTGCCCTGCACGGCGTAGTCCGTCAGGGCGTAGGCCCACTCGACATTTCCCGCCGAGAGGTAGGCGGCGGGGAGGCGGACCCGGTGGGCGGCGCGTTCTGCGGAGAAGTCGACGGTGAGCTCGCCGCCCTCGGCGTCGACGGCGACCACCGTGCCGCGGCTCCCGTTCTTCAGCCACCAGGAGGGATCGGCCGAGCTGCGCAGACGGCGGTTGTTCTCCCGGGCGACGACCTGGTCGCCGACCTGGAAGCTGCGTCCTGCAACCTCCAGGGTCGGGCCGGCCAGCTCGCCCGCTTCTGCCAGCAACTGACGGGCACGGACGTTGAGCTGGTGGCGCACGGAGTTCCGGGTGGTGATCATCGGGTCGCACCCGCCCCCTTGCCGGTCCATGAACCAGTCGTCGACCACGGCGTCGTACAGCGCGTCGGTACTGGCAGCCCGTGTCACCAGTCCGGCGGCGTCCCGGCGGGCGAGGGCCTCGACGATCCGGCCTTCCCGGTAGTCGAGGTTGGCGGCACGCTCTGCGGCCAGGGACACCACGACGTCGCCCCGGCCGTCGGTGATGTCGCGCTGGCGGTGGTTGGCCCGCAGGCGGGGCACCCCGGCGCCCTTCTGGTCCACCAGCCATCCGAAGAAGTGCCCCGGGCCGATCGCTCCGTGCTGGCGGGGATCACCCACCATGACCAGGCTTCCGTTCGCCCTCTCCACGTGGGCCACCAGACGGTGGAGGTCGCGGTGGGAGATGGTCGACGCCTCGTCGAGGACGACCACCGTGTGGGGCCGAAGGCCGCCGAACTCGGCGTGGTCGAGGTCGAGCAGGGTGCGGGCGACGGTGTCGCAGGACCCACCCTGCAGACCCGTGGCTCGGGCCAGCTCGTCGGCCGCCTCGGCCGTCACCGCGCAGCCGATCACCGGCACCCCGCCGGCCACGAACGCCGCCACGCACGCCTCGGTGGCGTAGGTCTTGCCCGAGCCCGGAAAGCCCACTACCGGGCGGATGACCCCGGGCGAGCCGCAGACGGCACGCACCATGGCCCGCTGCTCGTCGGTGAGCCGGGGTCTGGCGGCCAGCGCATCCTCGACGACCTCGGGCGCCACAGCCGAGCCCCGCCACCCGGCCTGGCTCGTCGCCACGTCCATCAGCCGGCGCTCGATGGCGGCCAGGTCCGGCGTGGTGAAGCTGGCGTTGGCCAGGTCGTCGACGAAGGCCCCGCTCCCGTCGAGGATGCGCTGTCGTGGCAGTCCCAGCCGGTGCTCGCGCAGCTGCACGGCCCGGTCGCTGGCGAGGAACCGGTCGGCCAGCACCGTCAGTCGCGAGCCCGGGACCGCACCGCCGAGGGCGGTTGCCAAGGCGGCGACCACGTCGGCCCGGGTGAAGGTGGCCGCCGCCTCGGTCAGGCCCTGCGGCCCGGCCAGGCGGTCGAACAACGTCTCGATGCGCGCGGCGGCGGGCTCTGCCGGGGCGACCCGACCGAGGCACGCCCTCACCGCGGCTTGGTCGAAGCCGATCGCCTCGGCTTCCGCTCGCCACCGCTGGTGGAGGCCCTCGCTGTCGCGGTCTGGGTCCTTGGGTCGGCGGCTGGCCACCGCCGCCACCTGGCGGGCCGCCGCCGAATCGGACCCCACCCGGGCCAGCTCAGCGGCGATCTCCTCGGATCGCTTGGAGAAGTGCTCGACCACCGGGCGGGGGACGCCCTCCACGTCCGCCCACCCGTTGACCACCGGGCCCGAGGCCAAGCCCAACCGGTGCTCGGCCAGGTGACGAAAGCTGGCCTGGTACACGGCATCGGCAGCCAGCCCGTGGCGGTACAGGCCCTGCGGATCCAGGGCTGTCCAGCTCCCGTCCTGGAGCCGGGTGACGTTGGCCACCACGCAGTGGGTGTGCAGCAACGGGTCGCCGGCCCGGCTGTCGCGGTGGTCGAAGGCGGCGACGGCGAAGCCTCGGGCCGCAGCTCGCACCCGTTTGCGGCCGTGCCCAACGCTGGCGGTTACCCGGGCGCTGGCGGCGGCATCCTCGAGGTAGGAGAGGGCGTGTGACACCGCCTCGTGATGGATGGCACGCAGGCCCTGGCTGAGTGGTTCGGCCCCCACTGCCCACAGCACCGAGTAGCTCTTGGGCGGACGGAACACCAGGTCCCATCCAGCCCGGGCGTCGGCCGGCTTGCGCCGTTCCCGCAGGCGATCGACGGCATCCTGCGAGATGGCCCAGCGGTACCGGTGACCGCTGCGGCTGGGATCGTCGATGCGGACGCCGAGAAGGTAGGTGGCCGGCACCTCGGCGGCCGGGCCGTCACCGCCGGTGGCCAGCTCGTCGAGTCGGGCCTGGTAGCCCTCGACGCCCTCGAACGCCAGCCCGCCCTGAGGCTGGTCGTCGACCACGGCCTTGGCCCGCTCTCCCGCATCGAGCCAGTGGCGCACCGACCGGGTGCTCACCTGGAGCTGGGCGGCGACCTGGGCGACATCGAGACCCTGGGCTCCGGCTCGTGCCGGCGATGCCCGCGTCCCTGAGCGGGACAGGGCTCTGGCGTTGGAGCCGGCGGCACTCACCAGCGCCTCTCCCGTGGCAGGGTGCAGGGCGCCCAGCAGGCGCTCGAAGGCCGCTCGATCGACGGTGCCGGCCAGGCCGAGGTCGGCAGCGAGCGACCCCGCCCATCGTCCGGGGGCCTCCCCCTGGCCGAAGTAGTAGGCGGCCGAGGAGTCGGCGACGGCGTCGACGTAGTAGGCCACGGCGTCGGCCCGGAGCCGTCCGATGTTGAGCACGGCGATCTCGGTCAGGCCTCGACGGCCTCGTCGGCCTGGGCACGGGGGCGGGCATCGAGGAACTGCAACCGCTCGGCCACCACCTCATGGCGTGAGCGGGCTTCGCCGTCGGGACCGGTCCACTCCCAGTGCTCGAGCCGGCCCTCGACGGCCACCCGCCGTCCCTTGTAGAGGTACTCCTCTGCGACCTCGGCCTGCCGGCCGAAGCACACCACGTTGACGAAGACGGCGCCGTCCTCGGTTCCCCGCCGTCGGGGCACGGCCAATCGCAGGACGGCGACAGGTCCGTGTTCGCCATCACCTCGTCGCTCGGGATCGCCGGTCAGCCGGCCGATCAGGTTGATGCTGTTCATCAGGAACGCCTCCTTCGACTCGGGGGTTCAGGAGCGACCGGGTGTCTCCCGGTAGCCCAGGTGCAGGTGGCCCTGGTGGCTGGGGTCGGAGAACACGCCAGGGAGCGGCTCGAGGTCGGCCCACGGCTGGCCGAGCTCGTCCGGACGCAGCGGGGCCGGGAGCCCGGCGAGCAGCTCCACCAGTTGCCGGGCGACGACGTTGGTGCGGCTCACCGGCTGACCTCCGACCGCGTAGATGTCGACGGCCCGGTAGCTCCAGTGCTCGGAGACGGAACACCCGGGACGGGCGGCCCTGCTGCCGCCACCCACGCACTGGGAATGGCCGGTCTGGATCACCCCCACGCCGGCGGAGACCCGATCACCGATCAGGCCCAGCACCGCCACCACGCGGGGGTCGACCAAGCCGGAGCGGAGGTCGGTGCGGGCGTTGTCGGTGATCGTCAGGTTGGGGTGGCCGAGGACGGCGTCCACGTCCGCCGTGCCGGCGGCGCGGGGTGTGGCCGAGCGGTAGCCGGCGGCGGTGGCCAAGACCTCCTCGACGTAGGCCGTGGACCGGTTGTACGCCCGGATGGCGGCGGAGATGTCGTCGATCCGGCCGTCCCCGCCACAGAGGTAGGAGGCCGCCGAGGCGATGCCGTCGTAGCCGTTGTGGGGATCGGCGATGCCGTCGCCGTTGCCATCCCGGCCCCAGCGGGCCCACGTCCCGGGCAGGAACTGCATCGGCCCCACCGCCCGGTCGAGGACGGCATCGCCGTCGAGACGCCCGTCATCGGTGTCGGGCACCCGGGCGGTCCCGCCGGTCCCGTCGAGGGCCATCCCCACGATGCGGGGAGTGACGTCGCCGTTGGGACCGAGAGATCCGCCGCCGTGGCGACCGTGGTCGGTCTCGACCTTGCCGATGGCGGCCAGCACGTCCCACGGCAGACCGGGACAGCTCCTCGCCGCCGCTTGGTAGGCGACGAGCAGCCGCGCCGGGATGTCGGCCAGCGCACCGGCACTGGGCCCGCCGGCCTGGCCCGAGCTGGCGGCCGCCAGCACCGCCGCGGCCATCCCGCCGGGCAGGGCGAAGGTGGCCAGGAGGCCGCCGCCGATCAGCGCCTTCACGCCGTTCCCGTCGCGTCATCTGGCCACGTGGCGCCGCAAGGCTGCGCTGCGGGGCGGAGAGACCCGCCTTCGCCTGCCGACCGGAAAATGCGAGCAGCGCCCTTGCGCATCGACATGCAGTTAGTGTAAACAACCGAATCAAGCGTCTGTCAAGTACTTCAACCGCTATAGGCGCAACCGCTACCAGAGAGGAGAGGTCATGGTCATCGACGTGCTGATGGGGAATCTGGTGCTGGCCCAGGTGTCGGTCACCCCAGACTCCCAGGCGCTGCCTGGTGGCGCCCAACTCCAGCAGATCGTCAACGGGATCGCCGCCTTCGCCCTGATCGCCCTGGTGGGCGCCACCATCGGTGGGGCGGTGTGGTGGGCGTCCTCGCAGGCCACCACCAACTACAACGGCATCAGCGGCGGCAAGCGCATGGTGCTCATCGCCGCGGCGGGAGCGATCGTCGTCGGCGGGGCGGCCGCCCTCATCAACTTCTTCACCGCCATGGGCAGCCAGATCTGATGGCCGAACAACCTCGCCGGCGGCGGGTCTGGCAACTGCTCGTGGTGGCCGGTTTGACCGTCACCGCCGTGGCCGCCGTGGCGCTCCGCAGCGGTCACGATCCGTCCCCAACCCCTAGGGGTGAGGACGAGAGAGCTTCGCCTGAGGGTGTGGTTGCACCGCCCCCGCCGGTCCTCGCCGCCGCTACCGGCCCCGGTCCCGCCAGTTCGGACGGGGCCGTGCCGGTGGGCTTCGCCCGCAGCGCCGATGGCGCCGCCGCCGCTGCCAGCAGTTACCTCTCCACACTGCACGGCCTGGTGCTGCTCGACCCCGTCGAGCGGGAGGCCGCAGTCCGTCGGATCGCCGCGCCTTCCGCCGAGAGCGTCGTGAACCGGGCGTTGGAGAGCATGGAGGCGCTCGACGTCATCTTGGTCGAGGCGCGAGCTGAGCTTCCCGGCGCACGGGTCCTCCTCAGGGAGGTGCCGGTGGCCTATGACGTCGAGCAGTTCGACCCCGACCGCGCGCGGGTGGCGTGCTGGAGTCTCGGCATCGTGCTCGTCGAGGGACGAACCCAGGCCACCGAGGTGTGGTCGACCAACACCGTTGAGCTGGTGTGGGAGCAGGACGACTGGCGGGTGTGGTCGTGGTCGCGCCAGGCCGGCCCGGTTCCGGCCGTCACCGCTGACGAAGCGAGCGACCCCGCCCAACTGCTGTCGGCCATCGAGGGCTGGGAGGGCTTCCGCTATGTCCCATCGTCGTAAGCTCGCTGTTCGGGTGGTCGTCCTCCTCGGCCTCGGTGCTCTCTTCGTGCCTCCCGTCGGTGCTGTGGCCCTGCCAGACGAAAGGGTGCCGGCCTTGCCCGGCCCGTGCGACCTGCCGGTGTTGGGCACGATGCCCCTGCTGGGCACCGTGTGCGCTGTACCGGGCGTCGTCGGGGGAGCGGCCGACGCCGTGACCGGTCTGACGGGTGCGGTGGCGGGCGGTGTCATGGACAGCTTCGCCGGTTGGATCGCCTCGGGCGCCGCCGGCTTTCTCGAGCAGGCTGGGCAGGCCATCTTCAGCGGGACGGAGGTCGACCTCTTCCAGGCCGGCGAGGAGGGTCGGCCGTGGTTCCTCGAGCACTACGACAAGATGGCCCTGGTCGGCATCTCCCTGTTCGCACCGATGCTGATGCTGGCGGTGCTCCAGGCCGTGTTCAGCCAGTCGTTCGCCCTGCTCATGCGGGCGGTGACCAACCTTCCCATCGCCACCATCGGCACGGCGGCGGCGGTGAGCATCGTCGGCCTCCTCCTGGCGGCCACTGACGCCACCAGCGTGTTCCTGGCCGGCAGCCTCGCCGGCGACACCGAGAACTTCCTCGACGGGATCGTCTCCGCTCTCCTCAGGCCCGATCTGCTCCCATACGGCGGGTCCACCGTTGGTCTCTTCGGTGTCGCGCTCATGGCCCTGTTCATGGCCTTCGCCGCCTTCGTTGTATGGCTGGAGCTGCTCGTGCGGGAAGCCGCCATCTACCTCACCGTGCTGTTCCTGCCCATCGGCTTCGCCACCTACATCTGGCCGTCGCTGTCGTCCTGGCTGCGGCGGCTGATGGAGGTCATCGTGGCCCTGATCCTGTCCAAGCTGGTCATTGTCGCCGCTCTGGGGCTGGCCGGGAGCGCGCTCGCCGCTCAGGAGGGCTTCCCCGCCCTGGTGGCGGGGGCGGGCATGTTGTTGCTGGCAGCCTTCGCCCCCTTCACCTTGTTCAAGCTGATCCCCATCGCCTCCCTGGCTGCCATCAGCTCTCTGGAGGGCCAGGGCCGGCGGGGGGTGCGGGCCGCCGTGCCCCGGGCATCGAGCGCCTTCTACGCCCGCCAACTCGTTCACGGGGGACGTTCAGGTGGCGCCGGGGCCGCTCGGGCCCCTTCTCGTCCAGCGGGCGAGAACCCTCCGCCGCCTATCCGCGCCGGCTCCGGCCGCTCGGGGCCCGCAGGCGATCGGCCGCCCGTGGGCGGAGGCGGTGGAAAGGCCGCCGTCGGTTCCGGTGCGGCCCGGCGCGCCGGTGTGGTGGGTGGACCGGCCGGAACGGGGGCGGCGGGCGCTACTACCAAGGTGGCGAGGACCGCAGCAAAGTCCCGTGCTGGCAAGGCGGCGCAGTCGACCCTGCCGCCGGTGGACCGAGGTGAGTCTCGATGAACGCCGTCGACGCCACACCGGCGCGAGGGTTTCGCTTCCCCCGGCCCGACCACCGTGCCCTGCTGATGGGCCTGCGTGGCCCCCAAGTCGCCATCCTGGGCACGTCCGTGGTCATGGCTGTGGCCGTGCTCATGGCTGTGCCGTCGGCCGCCGGCCTCGCCGGGGCGCTGGTGAGCTTTCTGGTTGGCGTGCCTGCGGCCCTGGTGCGGGTGAACGGGCGTGCCGTCGACGAGTGGGTCCCCGTGGTGGCCCGCTGGCGGGCCAAACGAGCGCTGGGCCAGCCGCTCTGGGTGTCGCCCGTCCCCCTACTCGGCGACACCAGCGGGCAGGGCGAAGTGGCGGCCCCTCCTCCGACCCTGGCCGGAGTGACCCTCCTTCGGGTGACCCGCAGCGCCGGTGGGGAGGTGGCAGTGGTCAAAGACGCCAAGTCGGGCATCTTCAGCGCGGTTGTCTCTTGCCGGGGCCAGGCCTTCGCCCTCCTTGACGACCGCGAGCAGGAGCGGTTGTGCGCCCTGTGGGGCCAGACGATCGCCGCGTTCTCCCACGAGGGTTCGCCGGTGTGCCGGCTGTCGTGGGTGGAGCACACCATCCCCGAGGACAGTGACGCCCTGGAGGCCTATCTGGTCGACAACGCCGTGGTCGGGGGCGACCACCCCGCCTACGCCTCCTATGCCGAGCTCATCGCCGAGGCGGGTCCCGTCAGCCAGCGCCACGAGACCTACGTGGTCATCAGCATCGGCAGGCATCGGGCCAAGAAGCCGATCCGCCAGGCCGGCGGAGGTGACGAGGGCGGCTGTGAGGTCCTGCTCCGCGAGCTGACCACCTTGACCGATCGTCTGCGCCAGGCCGATCTCGACGTGGACGACGTGCTCAGCTCCCGCCAGCTCGCCTGCGTCTTGCGAGTGGCCTTCGACCCCCATTCGGCCCGCCCCCTTGCTGAGCGAGCACGTCGTGATCGAGCAAACGGGGGCGTCTCCGGGCGGAACGCCTGGCCCATGGCCACCGAGTCGTACTGGGACCACTACCGGACCGATTCGGGCTTCCACGCCACCTACTGGATGGCCGAGCTTCCCCGTCGCGACGTCCACGCCGCCTTCTTGCACCCCCTGCTCATCCGGCCGAGCGGCAGCCATGCCGTCGCGGTGGTGATGGAGCCGGTGCCGCCGTCCAAGGCGGCCCGGGCGGTGGAGTCGGCCCATGCTGCCCATGTCGCCGACGAGGACCTGCGATCCAAAGCCGGCTACCTGCCCTCGGCCCGACGCCAGCGCGAACACGAGGCCATCCTCGCCCGGGAGGCGGAGCTCTCGGAGGGTCACGCCGAGTGCCGCTTCAGCGGCTACGTGAGCGTGAGCGCCGTCGATTTGGACGGGCTCGAACATGCCACGGGCGAGATCGAGCAACTCGGCTACGACGCCCAGGTGGAGCTGCGCCGCCTCTACGGGGAGCAGGACGAAGCCTTCACC
>JAUJLZ010000195.1 GCA_030447125.1 Acidimicrobiales bacterium | reverse complement strand
CCCGGCTACGTCACCTTCACCGGTTGACGATCTCGTAGGTGTCGACCGTCGGCGTGTCATGAGCCAGGCGGAGGCGGTCGTCGAAGGTGGCCAGGAACTGCTGCTCGACGGCGCCCCGGGAGCCGTAGAGCGAGGGCATGACCACGAGCCATTGGGCGTCGCCTTCGGTGGCCGTCCTCCACAGGTCGTCCATGTCGGTGGTGTAGCCCAGCGGGACCACGGGCCGGTCGAGGCGGTAGGCGATCTCCCGGTAGGCGAAGGAGGCGATGCCCTCGCCTTCGGGGATGTTCGTCTCGGCCCACGTCGTTGCCACCGCGGTGTCGCCGGCGACGGGCCCCACCGCCGCTTCCTCTCGGTCACCGTCACCTTCGACCCGGATGGCGCTGGTCACCAGGAACAGGGCCAACACGGCCACGACCACAGCCGGCCCCACGGCGGGAACGGCACGAGCGAGCCTCGCCGTAAGCCAGCCCACACCCAGGGCGGCGATGGGCACGAGAGGGAGCTGGAAGCGCACCGAGGAGTAGGGCCAGACGGCAAGGGCGGGCAGCGACACCGCCAGGAAGGTGAGCACGTAGGCCCGGCGCGTCACCACGCCCCACATGGCCCGCACGCCGGCCGCTATCAGCGGGACCGCCAGCAGCCAGGACCACGGCGTAGCCACGTCGAAGCCGACGACGGCGAACCCGACGTCCTGGAGGACGAGATCGGCCCGGGTGAACAGGCGCCCGGCGATGTCGAACAGCGACGCGTCGCCAGCAGCGGCGTCGGTGGCCTCGACGAGGAAGAACGTACGGGCGTAGCCGGTGGTGTGCTCGGCGAAGGGCAGGTTCAGCACGGCCATGAGCCCGGTGAGCCCCACCCCGGCGGCGAGGGGCGCCCAGGCCAGGCGGCGAAGCGGTCGGGCCGCTACCAGCACCGCTACCGCCGCAGCAGGCGCCAGCAGCAGACCCATCGACTTGAGCAGGGTGGCCAGGGCCACCAGGGCGGCGAGGATCCACACGTCACGCGTCGAGCGCAGGCGGCCCGCCTGCCACAGCACCAGGCCGGTGACCACCACGAAGGCCAAGTCGGGCATGACGGCGTAGACGCTGCCCCACACACCGGCGCCGGCCACGGCGTAGAGGGCGGCGGGAAGGGGTGCGACCGTGCGACCCACGGCCCGGGCCAGCAGCACGACCACCGCCCCCAAGCCCACGACCAGCACCAGGTTGAGCGCCACCGCTGCCTGGGTGACGGGCAGGCCGAGGAGGTCGATGGCGGCCAGGAGCAGGGGGTAGCCGAGTGGGTACTTGGTGGCTTCCACCCCGGCCACCAGCGGCCGACCCGAGGCCAGGAGCTCTTGGGCAACGAGGCGGTACTCGTCGTTGTCGGAGCCGAAGGGAGGCACCCCGCTCCAGCGCAGGACCGCCCAGACAGCGGTGACGACGACGCCCAGCACGATGGCCACGATCCACGTCTGCAGTCGTGTCGAACGTGCACCCGCACGCCCGTGGAGGTCGGTGGCCATCAGAGCCAGGGATAGCAGGTCGTCTGCCGAGTGCGGATGCACAAGGAGGGTCGCTCTCGGTCGACGACCAGCCCCCGCTACAGTCCGGCTTCGAGCAAAGGGGGGAACCAGTGACGCGTTTCGATGGTGGCCAGAGACGTTTTCGTAGGCGGGCAGGCCTGGTGGTGGCTGCGTTGATGGTGAGCGCTGTCCCCCTGGCGTCGCCGGCGGGGGCCCAGGTGCCCGCCTCCCGCACCATCTCCGAGTTCGCCTGTCCAACGGCGGAGGTCCCCGAGGACAACTTCGCCGACGTGCCCACCACCAACACCCACGAGGCCGCCATCGACTGCGTGGCCTGGTACGGGGTCACCACGGGCACGTCAGCCAACTTCTACAGCCCCGGCCAACCCGTCCCCCGGGAACAGATGGCCAGCTTCATCGCCCGCCTCATCGACTACATCGCCGCGCGCACGCCCTCGACCACCGACGGTTTGCCGGCGGCCCCGGCCACCAACGCCTTCCCTTGTGACGTGTCCACCGGCAGCACCCACCACGCCAGCATCCAGCGCCTGGCCGCCGCCGACGTCGTCGAAGGGAAGGGCACCAACGGCTCCGGTCAGGCCTGCTTCCAACCCGGCGAGCTCGTCACCAGGGCGCAGATGGCCACGTTCATCGCCAAGGCCCAGCGTGTGCTCGACCAGGACGTGCCCACGACGAGCACCTTCGACTACTACGGCGACGACAACGGCAACACCCATGAGGCCAACATCAACGCCATCACCGCCGAGCGGATCAGCACGGGGGTGGGCGGCAGCCAGGTCAACGGCAAGGACCGCTACGCCCCCGATGCTGACGTCACCCGTGACCAGATGGCCTCGTTCCTGGCCCGCAAGCTCGACCGCCTGATCGATCGCACCGAGGCCGTGCCCCCGGGCACCGCCACCATCGCGCCCACCTCGGCCAACATCGTCGGCGGCGGGAACTACGAGGGGACCATCACCGCCAGCCGGGGCACCATCGACAACGCCACCGTCACGGGCTGTCGGATCAGCCCGGCGGCCGTGTTCGACGTGGAGAACGCCGCCGGGGCCGCCACCCTGCCCATCAGCGTGACCATCCCCGCCAGCAACGCCGGCACCATGTGCCGCCTCGACGTCGTGGTCAACTTCGTCGGCGGCGGGCGCTTCACCGTGCGGGCCGTCATCAACGTGCTGAGGTCCTGACCCCTCACGGAAGAGAGGCCTCCATGGCGGGAACGACGTCTCCCATTCGGGCCTCTTCCTGCGAGCCAGTCGACCTGGGAGGGTCGATCGGAGCAGGGAGCGCGCTCAGGACGAGCGGAGGCAGCGATGCGCGCGTCTGAAGGGTCCGTTCCCGCGTCCCCGCAGTTGGCAACCGGTTCGCCCTCAAGCTGGAGGGAGCGACGGCCGATCTTCGGAAGGAAGCTCCTCCTACGGAAGGTCGTCGATGTTCCGCAAGCTCATGGTTGCCGTCGTGTCCCTGCTCGTCGTCGTGGCCCTGCCCCAGACGGCGTCTGCCGCCCCGGGCCGGAGGTCGGCGGCGGCGCCGGTCGTCAAGCCCTACATCGTCGTGCTCAAGAGCTCGGCCGACGTCGACGACGTGGCCGGCGAACACGCCCGTCGTCACGGCGCCGAGGTCCACAAGGTGTACGGGGCGGCGATCAAGGGCTACGCCGCCCGGGTTCCTGAGGACCGGGTCGACGAGCTCCGCTCTGACCCCCGCGTCGCCTACGTCGAGGTCGACGGGCCCGTCTCCGTGGCGGCCCAGACGCTCCCCTGGGGTGTCAACAAGATCGACGCCGACCTCAGCTCGACGCGAGCCGGCAACGGTTCCGGCAGCGTGACCAACGTCAACGCCTACGTCATCGACACCGGGATCAAGAGCCACGCCGATCTCTACCTGGGGGCTCACCAGAACTTCACCGGTGACGGCAAGAACTACGACTGCAACGGCCACGGCACCCACGTGGCCGGGACGACCGCCGCCCGCGACAACAGCTCCTACCTGGTGGGTGTGGCCCCGGGGGTGCGCCTGACCGGTCTCAAAGCCCTCGACTGCACCGGCAACGGGTCGATGTCGAATGTCATCGCCGCCGTGAACTGGGTCACCACCAACGCCAAGAAGCCTGCGGTGGCCAACCTGAGCCTCAACGGCGGCATCTCCCAGGCCCTCGACGACGCCGTGCGCACCTCGGCCGCCAGCGGCGTGCTCTACACCGTGGCCGCCGGCAACAGTGGCCTCGACGCTTGCAACTCCTCGCCTGCTCGGGCGGGGGCGGGAACCAACAACGGCATCGTCACCGTGGCCGCCAGCGACTCGGGCGGCCGGGAGCCCTCGTGGAGCAACTACGGCTCGTGTGTCGACATCTGGGCGCCGGGCATGAGCATCGTCTCCACCTCTAGCAACGGCGGCACGGCCACGATGTCGGGCACGTCGATGGCCGCACCCCACGTGGCCGGCGCCGGTGCGCTGTTCCTGTCGAAGAACACCACGACCTCCCCGGCCAACGCCGAGGCCAAGCTCAAGGCCAACGTGTTGTCGTCGTCTGGTACCAGCAAGGACGGCCGAGCCATCAAGGTGGTCTACGCCGGGCGCTACTGACGGCGGGCCGTTCCCGGCCCGTCGACTCTGCGCCGCTCCCGGTGGGATACTGAGGGCGTGCGTGCCGTCCTGGTCGATGCTCCCGAGTCGCTGCTCGAGCGTGGCTGGCGGGTGCCCGATCAGGTCTACGCCCGGCCTGAACACGGCGTCGACGGGGG
>JAUJLZ010000194.1 GCA_030447125.1 Acidimicrobiales bacterium | reverse complement strand
ACCACCACCACCGAGACCTGCGACGTCGGGTTCCACCCCTTCACCGGCGAGGTGATGGAGGTCCGCATCGGCAACTGGCTCGAGCCCCACGACATGGTGTGCGTCATGGTCACCTGCCCCGAGCACGCCACGCCGCTCGGTGCCCACTCCGAGCGTGGTGGGAGCACTGGCTGGAGGCCGAAGGCGGCGCCGCCGGCTACACGAGCCTCTCGTAGCGGACCTTCGGCACAGGGTCGGCCGAGCGCCGGCCCTTCCGCCGCGTTGGCCCGAGAAGGACTCGGGTGCAACGACCACCGGAGGTTTCCGTGTCCACCAACGACAAGCTCGCCCAGGCCCACCACCAGCTTCTCGACCAGGTCCAGGCCCTCATCGACAGCCAGGACTGGCGGGAGTTCCTCGGAATCGCCTCACGGTTCCACCGCTACTCGGCCAACAACGTCCTGCTCATCCTGGCCCAGCGCCCCGAGGCCACCCGGGGTGGCCTGTCGGTGTACAACCGGATGTGTAGCTCCGCGTACGACTCGACGTGTCGTTCAAAGTACAGCCTGATGTGTAGGTCGGCTCCGGCGGGATCCACCAACTGACCCGAGGTGATGGCCATCCTCCGGCGCGACGGCTCACAACCAACGCGCACGGAGGATGACCGACACCATGTTGCTCTCCACGGAGGAGTGGATGGATCTACGCGCCTTTCGCGCCCTGCGAGACGCCGGTGCCACCTGGGCGGAGATCGCCCGGGAGACCGGCCACGACTGGCGGAGGGTGAAGAAGTACCTCTCGACCGACACCCCCGACCGACCGCCGGCGGTGACCGCCTGCCGGCCGGCGAAGAAGAAGATGATCGACCCCTACGCCCCCTTGATCGACGCCTGGTTGACCAAGGAGCGGCGGTTGCAGGCCACCACGATCCACCAGCGCCTGGTGGCCGACCACGGGTTCTGTGGCTCCTACCAACGAACCAAGCTCTACGTGGCCGAGGCCCGAGAACGGCTGTGGCCCAACCCTCCCGAGCTGCACCGGCGCTTCGAGGTGCTGCCCGGGGCCCAGGCCCAGGTGGACTGGGGCGACGAGGGCTTCGTCGACACGCCCGACGGTCCCGTGCACATCTGGAGCTTCCACATGACGCTGAGCTTCAGCCGGGACCCGTTCGCCTGCTTTGTCACCTCCCAGGACCTGGTCACCTTCTGGGACTGCCACCGTCGGGCCTTCGACCACTTCGGTGGGGTGCCGGCCACCATCGTCTATGACCGGACCAAGACGGTGGTGCGCAAGCACGTGCGGCGCAACGCCGAGGTGCCGCTGCACCCCGAGGCCATCGCCTTCGCCGCCCACTACGGCTTTGGCATCGTCGTGGCCCCCGCACGGCGTCCCCAGTTCAAGGGACGGGTGGAGCGCCAGGTGGCCATCGTGCGCCATGGCGTGCTCGACGGGCGCAGCTTCGCCTCGCCCGGCGAGATGGACGACGCCTTCGCCAGCTGGCTGCCGCTTCGCCGAGCTCAGGTGCATCGCACCCATGGCGAGGTGATCGCGGTGCGAGCCGAGCGGGACCGGGCCGCCCTGGCAGCGGTCCCCGAGCGCCCCTACGTGGTGTGCGAGCGCCACCTGCGCTCGGTGGGCAAGGACTGCCTGGCCAGCTTCGAGGCCAGCGTGTACTCGGTGCCGTGGCGGGCGGTGCGCCGGCGGATGCGGGTGGAGTGTCGGGTGACCTCCGACACCGTCGCCATCTGGAGCCTCGGGCCCGAACCACAGCTGCTGGCCACGCATCCCAGGTCCCGGCGCAAGGGAGCGTGGGTGGTGGACCCGATCCACTGGGACGGCCTGGCCGCAGCGCCCGGCGTTGCCCCGCTGCCGCCGTGTGCGGCCGTCGGCCCCGACGAGCTCGAGCCGGTGTGGGCCCGCATCCCCAACGCCGCGGTCCCCGTGGCCCGCCGGGACCTGACCACCTACGACGCGGTGGGGGCGGTGGCATGAGCGAGCTCGTCACCACCCGCATCCGCGAGGCGGCCACCCGGCTCCACCTCGCCAACCTGGGCGAGAACCTCGAGGCGCTGGTGGCCCGGGCCGAGGGGGCCACCATGGGCTACCTGGAGTTCTTGGACCTGGTGCTGGAGGAGGAGACCGGCATCCGGGAGGGCCGGCGGTTCCGCAACGCCTTGAAGCCTCTCGGGCCTGCCCCATCACAAGACCCTCGAGGCGTTCGACTTCGCCTTCCAGCCCGAGCTCGACGCCCGCAAGGTCAAGGACCTGGCCACCCTCGGCTTCGTCGAGGCCCGGGCCAACGTGGCCCTCCTCGGCCCGCCCGGGGTGGGCAAGACCATGCTGGCCGTGGGCCTGGCCATCGCCGCCTGCCAGGCGGGGTTCTCCATCTACTTCACCACCCTCGACGACATGGTGCGCCAGCTCGGCGAGGCCGAGACCACCGGGCGCTTCGCCAAGAAGCTGCAGACCTACCTCAAGCCCTCGGTGCTGGTGCTCGACGAGGTGGGCTACCTGCCGTTGTCCCGACCGCAGGCCAACATGGTCTTCCAGCTCATCAGCCGCCGCTACGAGCGGGGCAGCGTAATCTGCACCTCTAACAAGGCCTTCGGGGAGTGGGGCAGCGTCTTCGGCGACGAGGTCCTCGCGGCGGCCATCCTCGACCGGCTCCTGCACCACTGCGAGGTCATCTCCATCAACGGGCCGTCCTACCGGCTCAAGGACCACCTCGCCATCACGAAGGGAGGTGGGCCACTGGAGTGAGCATCACCCCGCCGCGACCTACACGTCGTCGTGTACGCGCCGCGACATTTCCCCTTGACCGCCGACATGGCCGGCTACCGGGCCTGGCAGCGGCTCGGCCGCCAGGTCCGCAAGGGCGAGCGGGGCATCGCCATCCTCGCTCCCTGCGTCCAGCGGACCGGCCAAGTAGACGACCAAGAGCCCGCCGACAAGCCCGAGCTGGTGCCGATCCTGCGGGGCTTTCGGGTGGCGCACGTGTTCGACATCTCCCAGACCGAGGGTGATCCTCTGCCCGACGTCCGCCCCAGCCTCCTCGCCGGTGAGGCACCCGAGGGCTTGTGGGACGCCCTGGCCCGCCAGGTGGCCGACGCCGGCTACACGCTCCAGCGAGGTGACTGCGGAGGCGCCAACGGCCGCACCAACTACCTGACCCGCACGGTCACCGTGCGAGCCGACGTCGATGACGCCCAGGCGGTCAAGACCCTGGCCCATGAGCTGGCGCACGTCTGGCTCCACGATCCAGAAGAGGGCCACCACCACCGGGGCACCGCCGAGGTCGAGGCCGAGAGCGTGGCCTACGTCATCTGCCACGCCGCCGGACTGGCCAGCGACGACTACAGCCTGCCTTACGTCGCCGTGTGGTCCGACGGGGATCCCGCCGTGGTGCGGGCCACAGCCGAGCGGGTGCTCGGCGCCGCCCAGCGGGCGCTCGTGGCGGCAGGGTTCGTGGATTCCGGCGATGAGCGGGCACCGACACCGCTGGCCCACTGCTCCTGAGCGCCACGGCTCCGGGGCCGCCCGCTCCGTCCGAGCCCGGCCTGTGCTCCTCCTCATGGTGCTAACGAGGGCGCAGCCCCGTGAGGCCCAGAGACACCGGAGAGCGTCGGTGCTCGAATGCAGCCGGGCTCGGCGCAGGACTCCAGTGCACCCTGGCCAGCCCGCACCTGTCGCGTGGCGTTTTCCTCGGCGCCGCCGTCGGGGCTGTTCGAGAGAAGGGGATTCAGCCGGCCACTGCTGCAAGCCGATCATGATGGTCCCGGGCGGAGAGAAGGCGGGAGGTGGCGGTGCAGGCTCTAGAACGCGGATGGGTGCGCTTCCGCTCCCTGCCCATGGTCGTGCAGGTGGTCACCTGGGTGGTGATCGGCTTCCTCTTTGTCGGGCTCTTCTCGGGGAGCCAGGAACCCGACACCGAGACCGCGGCCACCCGCGGCTCGACGACGACCGAGGGGGCCACCACCACCGACACTGAGGCGAGGACCACGTCCTCCACCACCTCGACAACGACCGCCGCCACCGCCACCACGAGCGCCACCACTGCCGAGCCTGCCGGCGACGTGGTGAGCGTCACTCGGATCGTGGACGGCGACACCATGGCGGTCAGCAGCGGGGAGACGGTCCGACTGATCGGAATCGACACCCCCGAGACCAAGCACCCGAGCCAACCGGTCGAGTGCTTCGGCGCCCAGGCCACCCAGCACGCCACCGAGCTCATGGGCCCGGGAACCAGCGTGCGCCTCGTCTACGACGTCGAGCGCACCGACCGATACGGCCGCACCCTTGCCTATGTCT
>JAUJLZ010000193.1 GCA_030447125.1 Acidimicrobiales bacterium | reverse complement strand
CAAGTACTACCTGCTCGGGGTGTTCGCCTCGGCGGTGATGCTCTACGGCATGTCCCTGGTCTTCGGCATCAGCGGCTCGACCCTGCTGGTCGACATCAACCAGGCCATCTCCCGGGGAGCCGACGCCATGCCCCTGGTCACGGTGGGCATCGTCTTCATCGTCGTCGGCTTCGCCTTCAAGGTGTCGGCCGTGCCCTTCCACACCTGGGCCCCCGACACCTATGAGGGGGCGCCCACCCCGATCACTGCGTTCTTGTCGGTGGCATCCAAGGCCGCCGGGTTCGTGGCCCTCGTCCAGTTGGTCTTCATCGGCTTCCTCGGGCGCGAAGACGTCTGGGCGCCCATGTTCTGGGTCCTGGCCGCCATCACCATGACCGTGGGCAACCTCATTGCGCTCCGCCAGACCAACGTGGTGCGCCTGCTGGCCTACTCGTCGGTGGCCCAGGCCGGGTTCATGCTGGCCCCCTTTGCCGTGGCCGCCGACATCCCTGCCGACCGGGGAGGCGTGGGCGCAGCCACCGGCGCCGTGGTCACCTACTTGCTCATCTACGCCGGCATGAACCTGGGGGCCTTCGCCGTGGTCATGGCCGTGGCCCGCAAGACCCGCTCAGCGGAGATCAGTGCCTACGGGGGCCTGTTCGGCTACGCCCCGGGCCTGGCCGTGCTCATGAGCGTCTTCGTGTTCGCCCTGGCTGGTATCCCGCCCCTGGCGGGGTGGTACGCCAAGTTCGTGGTGTTCAAGACCCTGCTCGATGCGGGCACGGCGGCGGCCGTGAGCCTGGCCGTGATCGCCGCGGTGAACTCGGTGGTGGCGCTCTTCTACTACGCCTCGGTGGCCCGCCAGATGATCATGGAGCCCGCTCCCGAGGGTGACACGGGCAGGGTCCGGGTGCCGGGCTCGCTCAGCGCCGCGCTGGGCATCTGTGCCCTGGCCACGGTGGCCTTCGGGGTCTTCCCCGGCTTGATCGCCGATCTGGGTGACCTGGCCCTGCTCGGAGTGCTGCCGTAGGAAGCACAGGAGCGGCGTCGGCCATCGCCGAGGCAGTCCGGCGCCACGGGCTCTTGCGCTTCGACCGCTTCGTCGAGCTGGTCCTCTACGGGCCGGGCGGCTTCTTCGTCAGCGGCGGACGGGGGGCGGGGCGTCGGGCCGACTTCCTCACCAGTCCCGAGGTCGGTCCCCTCTTCGGAGCGGTCGTGGCCCGGGCGCTCGATGCCGAGTGGGTCCGCCTGGGCCGGCCCGACCCCTTCGTGGTGGTCGAGGCCGGCGCGGGCCGGGGTGCACTGGCCTGCGCGGTGCTCGCAGCCCGGCCGGCGTGTTCGGTCGCTTTGCGCTACGTGTGCGTGGAGCGGTCAGGCCCCTTGCGGGCCGAGATCGAGACCGTGCTCCCGATCGAGCCCCCGGCCACGGTGCTGGGGTTGGCTGCTGGGGGCGTGCAGGAGAGCGGTGTCGACGACGAGGACGTGGTGGTGGCCGGGACAGGCCCGTCGGTGACGGTGCTCGCCGACCTGCCCGCCACGACGCTGACCGGGATGGTGCTGGCCAACGAGCTCCTCGACAACCTCCCCTTCCGGCTCCTGGAGCGGGCTCGCCACGGTTGGTTCGAGGTGTTCGTCGGCGTGTCCGACGACGGGAGGCGCCTGGTCGAAGTCCTGGTGGAGGCGCCGGCCGGGGTGGCTGGCCTGGCCGACCGGCTCGCCCCCGGCGCCGGAGTCGGCGCCCGTGTGCCCCTGCAGGCCGCGGCGGGGGAGTGGTTGGCCGGTGCCCTCTCGGTGCTGGGAGCGGGCAGGCTGGTGGTCATCGACTACGCCGACACCACCGCCTCCCTCGCCGAGCGTCCTTGGCGAGACTGGGTCCGCACCTACCGGGGCCACACCCGAGGCGGGACGCCGCTTGACGACCCCGGCGAACAGGACCTGACGTGCGAGGTGGCCGTCGACCAACTGACCCGGCTTCGCGCTCCCGATCGCGACCGCCCCCAAGCCGAGTGGCTGGTCAGTCATGGCATCGAGGAGCTGGTAGATGATGCCCGGACCACATGGCACGAGCGGGCGGGGATCGGCGACCTGGCCGCGCTGGCCGCCCGCAGCCGGGTGGGCGAAGCCGAAGCCCTGGGTGACCCCGCCGGCCTGGGTGCCTTCCGAGTCCTCGAGTGGGTGATCGGCCGGTGAGCCGGCCTCGGCGACTCGCCCGGGTAGTCCTTTCAGTCGTCTCACCGCTGTTGCCCCCTCCCCTCGTCATCTTGGTGACGGAATCGCGGGCAGGTCGGCCGCTTTTCGCCACCAGATGCCTCGGGGCGGAGGGTCGGGGCAACGAGATGCCCCCCTCGATATGAGCACCAGGGCGGCGGCGGCGCTGGTGTTCTGCACCTCGGCTGCGGTGCTGGTGCTCGAGATCCTGGCTGGGCGGCTGGTGGCGCCCTACCTGGGCGTGTCCATCGAGACCTTCACCGGCGTGATCGGGACCGTGCTGGCCGGGATCGCCCTGGGCAGCGCCGCCGGCGGTCGCCTGGCCGACCGGCGGGACGCCCGACCCTTGCTCGGTCCCACCGTCGCCCTCGGGGGGGCGCTGGCCTTGGTCTCACTGCCGGTGGTGTCGGCCGTGGGGCCGACGGTGGCCGGGGGAGGTCCGGCGGCCATCGTCATCCTGGCCGCAACCGCTTTTTTTGCCCCGGCCGCCGTGCTCAGCGCCGTCAGCCCCATGGCGGCCAAGCTTCGCCTGGCCAGCCTGGCCGAGACCGGCGCCGTGGTGGGTGGCCTGTCGGCGGCCGGCACCGCCGGGGCCCTGTTCGGGACCTTCGTCACCGGGTTCCTGCTGGTGGCCACCGTGGCCACCCGGCCCCTGGTGCTCGGCCTGGGCGCCAGCCTGATCGTGGCCGGCGTAGCCCTCTGGTGGCGCCTGGGCGACCGGCGACCGGCGCCGGGGGCACTGGCGCTCCTCCTCCTCGCCGGGGGCGTGGCCGGAGCTTCGCCCGGCCCGTGCCAGGAGCACACCTCGTACTACTGCGCCCAGGTGGAGATCGACCCCAGCCGGCCCTCGGGGCGTACGTTGGTCCTCGACAACCTCCGCCACAGCTACGTCGACCTGGCCGACCCCACCCACCTCGAGTTCCGTTACATCCGCCTCTTCGCTGACGCGCTCGAGGCCGAAGTGCCCGGCGAGCAGCCCGTCGACGCCCTCCACATCGGCGGTGGCGGGTTCACCTTCCCCCGCTACCTGGCCGCCACCCGCCCGGGCTCCACGAGCGTGGTGCTCGAGCTCGACGCCGGCCTGGTGGAGCTGGCCACCGAGGAGCTGGGCCTGGAGACCGGGCCCGACCTCCGGGTCGAGGTCGGCGACGCCCGCACCGCCCTGGCCGAGCTTCCCGACGATCGCTTCGACGTGGCCGTGGGTGACGCCTTCGGCGGCCTCTCGGTGCCCTGGCACCTGGCCACCGTCGAGGTGGCCGAGCAGCTCGACCGGGTGCTACGGCCTGAGGGGGTCTACCTGGCCAACGTCATCGACGGCGGACCCGACCGACTGGTGCGGGCCGAGACGGCGACCTTGCAGGAGGTCTTCGACCACGTCGCCGTCATCACCCCACCGTCGAGCGTCGGCGACGTCCCTGCCAACCACGTCCTGGTGGCCTCGCAGGCGCCTCTGGTGATCTCAGCGGCCGACGTCGCGCCCGGCGACGGCGTGGTCCTCACCGGCGCCGCCGTGGACGCCTTTGTCGACGGCGCCCGTCCCCTCACCGACGACTTCGCCCCCGCCGACCAGCTCCTCACCCGCCGGTAGCCGCCAACCACAACTCGTTCTGGCCCCGCCGACGGGTGCTCTGAACCCCGTTTCTGGGGCCAGAAGCGTCGGGGTAGGGTCGCATCCATGGCCCCTGAACCCGTGGAGAACCCCGCCATCGAGGTCTACAGCCTGGAGGATCGCACCTTCCCGCCCCCGGTGGCCGTCAGTTGCGATGCCCTGGTGACCGGCAACGAGCTCCACGAGGAGGCCGACACCGACTACGAGGGGTTCTGGGCCCGCCAGGCCGCCGATCTGCTCACCTGGCGCCGGGAGTGGGACACCATCCTCGAGTGGGAACTGCCCTATGCCCGCTGGTTCAGCGGGGGCACCCTCAACGCCGCCGAGAACTGCGTCGACCGCCACGTGGCCGACGGACGAGGCGACAAGGTGGCGTTGTACTGGGAGGGCGAGCCCGGCGACACCCGCACCATCACCTACGCCGACCTCCAGGACGAGGTCTGTCGCTTCGCCAACGTGCTCAAGGGCCTCGGGGTGACCAAGGGCGACCGGGTGGCCA
>JAUJLZ010000192.1:1737-4318 GCA_030447125.1 Acidimicrobiales bacterium | reverse complement strand
CCAGACCGTGCCCGAGGAGGCCAAGACCGACGACGTGTTCGACCTGGCCGAGTGGTTGGGCGAGACGGTGCGCCAGGTCGACTCCAGCCTGCTCGACGAGTGGGAGCTGCTGCGGGCGGGCGTCGTCGCCGTCCCCGCCGGCGTCCCCGCCACGAGTGCCCTGCCCGGCCCCCCGCCGGGTGTGACGGCCAACGCCCGGGCCTTTCGCGTCATGGTTCGCAACGAGGTCTTCCGCGTGGTGGAACAGCTGTCCCAGCGGGCCTATTGGCGGCTGGCCGAGCAGGGCCACGGAGACGTCGCCGGCTGGGAGGCGGCCCTGGCTCCCTACTGGGAGCGTCACCCCAGCATGGGCACCGGGGCGCCCGCTCGATCCTCCGCCCTGTTCCAGGTGGACGAGCGCAGTGACCACTGGCGGGTCCGCCAGGTCCTCGACGACCCCGAGGGTGACCACGACTGGGCCATCCATGCCCGTGTCGACCTGGCCGCCTCCGATGAGGCCGGCACCCCGGTGGTGGCGGTCCTCGGCGTGTCCGACGAACCATCAGGTCACTTCGACTGAACGCTCCGGGCACACGCCAGCTGTTGGCTCCACCTGCTCGCCGACCACCGCCATCGCCGCCGCCGCCGCCGCCGCCAACGCGTTGTTCGCCCGCTTGCGATGGCGGGCGGGGACAACCCGCTCGGCGGCCACCTCAGTTCGGCTCTGGGTGACGCCGCCCCGAGCGAAGAACCGGCGCCGAACTCGGCCCACCACCACCACTTCCTCGTCGACACCGAGCTCGACAGCCGATACCGGCGCTTCCATCCAGGCCACCGGGACCGTCTCGGCCCGCTGGCCGGGGCGGGCGACGGTGACCTCGTAGCTGACGAGATGGTCACCCGATGGCAACAGACGGTGTTCGGGGGGGCGGGACAGACGGCCCCGCAGGATGACGAGGTTCATTGCGCTTCCTTTCCACTGCGACACGATGGGTGGGGGAAGCTGCCGCTGACCCTACCGGTGCCCTGAGACAGCCACCGGGCTTCGGTGACCGAGAGGGTCGCAGCGGCGTACCCTTTCCGGCACCGGCGGCGTTGACCGCACCGGTCCGTCGCCGACCCATTCGAGTCTCACTTGCCCCACGTGGACGCCAAGACACCAACCACAAGACGAGCGGCGCCCTTCGGCGCCGCCTTTCCCTCGGTGTTGGCGGCCGCCCAGGCGGACGCCCCGTGGGCCTATCAACGCCTGTTCGAGTGGCTGAGCGGACCAGTGGCCGGCTACCTCCGGGGACAGGGCGGCGAAGACCCAGACGGCCTGGCCAACGACGTCTTCCTCCGAGCCTTCACCAACCTCCGGGGCTTCGAGGGTGACGAGGAGCGATTCCGGTCGTGGGTGTTCACCATCGCCCACAACCTCTTGAACGACGAGCGCCGCCGGCGCCGCCGACGACCATGGGTCGCCGACCAGCCCCTGGCCGAAGGGGCGAGCACCCGCTCCACCGAAACCGAAGCCCTGACCCGCCTCGGGACCGAGCGAGTGGATTCCCTGCTGGGCGAGCTGGCGCCCGACCAGCGCGACGTGCTGCTGCTGCGCATCGTCGCCGACCTGACCGTCGAGCAGGTGGCCCAGGCGCTGGGCAAGACGCCGGGCGCCGTGAAGCAGCTCCAGCGACGGGGCCTGGATGCCCTGCGGCGCCGCCTCCCGGTGCCTGGAGACGACAGCGGGCATACCCTTTCGCTTCCCTCTGGCGTTCACGCACCATGATGGGCCCTGACCCCCGCACCGACGAGTTGGACCTGGTGTCCGCTCTGCCCGTCGATGACCAGCTCCGTGCCTTTGTTGACGACCTGCGAGCGACCTATGCCTTTGGTCCTCCGCCCGAGACAAGTGCTCGGCTGGCCACCGTCCTGGCCAGGGGACTGACCGGCGGGGCCGCCCCTGATGAGCGCCTCACGGCCATCCCCCCGCCCCCCCGCGAACCCCGCGCCCGCCACTCGCTGGTCGACCGGCTCCAGGGCAGGCGCCCACGCCTGGCGTTGGCGGCCGCCGTGGCCGGTCTCACCGTCTTTGGTACCGGTGCCGCCGGGGCGTTGCCCGGCCCGGTGCAGCCGGTCTTCGAGCGAGCCGTCGAGGCCGTCGGCATCGATCTCCCCGACGCAGCACGAACGCCCCAGCTCGAGCCCGAGCCCGCCGAGAGCGCCCCGACGGTCTCGCCCACGCCGGGGGACAGCTCCGGTGGCCAACCCTCCAGCCCCCCACCAGCGGAGCCGACGACACCGCCTGGGCAGGGGAGCAAGCCCGTCGACCCGGGCCCGGCTGGGCCTCAGGGCGACGGGCCCAACGACGGAGGCACCGGTGGCGCCCGGGGCGGCCAGACCGGCAGCGACACCCGTCCCGGTCCGCCGGACGGCGTCCCTGTGCCGGTTGCCCCAGGGCCCCCTGAAGAGCGACCCGGCGCCGGACCACCGCCGGGTGTCCCCGGCGGGAACGTCGGTGATCCCGAGGAGGCGCCCGAGGAGGGCGAGCGACCCGGTCCGCCGGACCGCACGCCGGGAGCCACGGCTCCCTCGGGACCCGGCGAGCCCCAGCCGGGCGCCC
>JAUJLZ010000192.1:0-1637 GCA_030447125.1 Acidimicrobiales bacterium | reverse complement strand
GACGACGTGACCGGCGACCTGGACGACGTGACCGGCGACCTGGACGACGTGACCGGCGACCGGGACGACCAGGGCCCGCCCCAGGCCAGCTTCGGTGCTCGTGTGAGCGCCGACGCCCGGGGAGACAGCGACGGCGTTCGCGGAGTTGACGGCCAAGAGATCGCCGCCGAGGCCCGCGCTCAGGGCCAGGCCCGGGACGGGGACGACGTCGACGACGACGAAGAGGAAGAAGAGGACCAGGAGGACGAGGAGGAGGACGAAGGCGAGGCAAACGGAGCACAGCGCGGCGCCCAGGCATCGGCCCGAGCCGGATCCGGGGCTAGGGGTCGCTGAAGCGACCCGAGTAGCACGATCCAAAGAGGGGGCGCCTTGCGGGGCGCCCCCTCTTCGCGCCTACTGGCGCCTTCCGAGGCGCCATGGTCAGAGCAGGATCAGTTCAGCGAGCGGTAGTGGCCCCACGCTCCCGGAAACTCGGGGTCGGAATCGAGCACGCGCCGCAGGAGCTGGCGGGCCCGGGCGACATCGCCGGCTTGCTCGTGGGTGGCGGCCAAGGCGTACCACAGGCGCAGATGGTGCTCGCGGGGCTTGCGCACCTCCACCGGCCCCTGTTCCAGAAGACGGATGGCGCCAGCGACATCACCGCGGTCAGCCAGCGTCGAGGCCATCACGATCCGCCCTTCGACCATCACCGCCGGTGGAGCGTCTCCTTGGCGAAGCTCCTCCCAGAGGCGGTCGACCTCGTGGCCATGACCAAGCGCCCGTCGGCAGTCGGCCAGGACCGGATGGTGCTCCACCGAACCAGCCAACCGCTCTGCGGCTTCGAGCTCGGCGATCGCAGCACGCCAGTGCCCGAGGCGGTACAGCGCCAGACCGTGCAGCTCTCGCACCGCCGCCACCTCCGGGGCCACCCTCGCCAACGCCTGCAGGATCTTGCGAGCTTCGCCGTAGCGCTCCCGTCGGTACGCCCGAGCCCCCTCCTTCAAGCGCCGAGCGGTGCGCTCGGCATGGGTGGGGGCGCTCCGCGCCACCTCGGCCACGACCTCGGGCGCCACCCCCAGACGCTGGCGACCGGATCTACGGCCGGGTCTCAGGCGGACAGCGGGTGCGTCCTCGACCACGCCCTCGTCGATCCACGCCTCTTCCGACCGCTCCGGCCGCGACGACATCCGAGACTCGCTCAGCCGGGAGGCATCCCCCTCCCGATCCTCGAGCGTCCTCGCTCCCCGGCGGGCCACGCTTCCCCAAGCCCGCTCGGGTCCCTGGCGACCTGTGCCCGACCCCGTCGACGGACGGCTCCGGCCACCCGGTGACCCAGAGCCACGATCATCCTGGCTTCCTGTTGGCCCACGGCGCCGTCCGGCCCCATCTGGCTTCGCCGCTGGACCACCCGTCCGTGGTCGGCGGCTACCAGATGACCCACCACCCGGCCCCGAACCTCCCTTCGAGCCACGAGGTCGCCCCCCCGACGGCCCACCGCCGCCTCCCGAGCGAGCTGAACCAGGCATCCGCCGAGAGTACCGGTCTCCGGCCGTGGCCGAAAACGACGAAAGGCCCCTCTCTCGAGGGGCCTTTCGCACAAAGAAATCCGGCGGCGACCTACTCTCCCAGGGGGTCTACCCCCAAGTACCATCGGCGCG
>JAUJLZ010000191.1 GCA_030447125.1 Acidimicrobiales bacterium | reverse complement strand
TCAAACGGCGGAGGTATTGCCATGGGCCCCCGGCACCGGCCACGGCCGAGCTACTCCTCTTCACCCGCCAGCCGCCACAGCGCCCTGGCGCGGCAGAAGACGCGCGTGGTGGCGGTGGCCGTGGTGCTCGCCCTGCTGGCCAGCATCAGCGCCGGGCCGGTGGCGAGCGCCCAGGAGGCATCCTCGCCACCGGCCGGCAACGAGGCTACGACGCTGACTCCGGAGATCTTCGAGCCCGGAGCCATCAACCGGACCCCTGTGGGCTCGGCAGCCCCAGCCGGCGGCGGCGAGGTCTCCGGCCCTGCCGGGCTGACAGCGCCCGGCGAAGTGGTGGAGCGGCGCACCGAGGACAGCCGCACCTTCGTCACCGACAATGGCGGCTTCGAGACCACCTTCTACGGCGGGGCGGTGCACTACCGCGATGGACAAGGCGCCTGGCAGCCCATCGACAACTCCTTGGTCCCCGCCGAAGGCGCCAACGGCGGGTTGCGCAACGCCGCCGGACCGGCGGAGATCTCCTTGCCCGCCGTGCTGGGCGCTGAGCCCGTACGTGTTGCCAAAGACGGCGTGTCGGTGGGTTTCACCCTGAAGGGAGCCACGGGGACGCCGTCGCCTGGCGTCCCCCAGGCGACGCTACCGCCGGCCAGCGAGGCGGCGGCCAAGGCCAGTGCCACCTATGCGGATGCCTTGCCGGGGGTCGACGTGGGCTACACCGCCATGGCGCAAGGAGTGAAGGAGGACGTGGTGCTGGCCGGGCCGGAGGCACCCACCAGCTTCGACTTCACCGTGGAGACCAGCCCCGGCCTGACGGCGAGGCAGAGCCCGGACGGCGGGGTGGAGTTCGTCGACATCGAGGGCACCACCCGGGCGTCCATGGCTCCGCCGCTCGCCTACGACGCCAGCTTCAAGACCACCGGTGCCGAGAGCGCCTTCACCGAGGACGCTGTGACGCTCAGCATCGTGGAGACCGCTCCCGCGTTGGTCGTGCGCCTGGCTGCCGATCCGGCGTGGCTGGCCGCCCCCGAGCGGGTGTGGCCGGTGGTGGTCGACCCGACGCTGACCATCGGGGGCGCCGGCGCGGACACGTTCCTCAGCAGCGCCTACCCCAGCTCCAACTTCGGCTCGAGTGAGTTGCTGCAGATCTCCGCCGGGTCCTCGGTTCGCCGCCCCATCTACGCCAAGGCCATCCAGGACTTCTTCGACGAGCCGGTCACCGTGGTCGGGGCCGAGCTCAAGCTCTACGCCGCCATCTTCCAGAGCGGTCCGGTGAGCCCGGCGAGCGCCCACATCGTCACTAATGGGTGGAACGCCAGCCAGGCCACGTGGAACAACCGCCTCACCGGGGTCGCCTGGAGCCGCGCGGGAGGTGACTTCGCGTCCCAGCCACTGTCGGTGAACCCCGACGTCAGCGGACCGGGGGACAAGTCCTGGAACATCACCAAGGCCGCCCAGGCGTGGGTGGACGGCGATGCCAACCTGGGCGTGCTCGTCAAGCAGGTGGACGAGGCATCAGGCACGCACAGCTACTTCTACAGCTCCGAGCACTCCGACCCGGGTTTGGCGCCCCGCATCGTGGTCAACTGGAAACCCCTGGCCGGGCTGCGCAGCCCCTTCGCCTTCGAGGACTTCGACCTGGGTGACGCTGGTGCCGCCTCGGTCAACGTCGCCAGCGGCAACCTCACCATCGCCGATCAGGACCTGGCCATCGCCGGCACCGGACCCGCGGCCACCGTCGACCGCTTCTACCAGAGCCGCATACCCGGCAAGGGAAGCGTCGGGCCGCGGTGGCGGATGTGGCCCCAGTCCGAGGAGCGCCTCTACGTGCTCGACGGCGGTCACGTCGCCCTGTTCGGAGGCGGCGACGAGCTCGTGATGTTCACCAAGAACCACGACGGGACCTACAGCTCCCCGCACGGCTACCGGGCGACCTTGACCTACGACTCATCGGCCGCGGTGTACAAGCTGAAGTACCACCAGTCCGCAACGGTGCACACCTTCACCTCGCCCGGGGGGTACCTGCGGGACATCGTCGACCGCAACGGCAACAAGGTCAGCTTCGGCTACGTCTACAACTCCTCAGCCGAGGAGTACTACATGGCGTCGATGACCGACACCCAGGGCCGGGTCACCACCTTCGAGCGGGCCAGTGAGCACAAGGTCACCAAGATGGTCGACCCCGCCGGGCGGGCCCACGCCTACGCCTACGACACCCTGACCACCAACCTGGCCAGCTACACCGACCCTGCCGGCCGGGTCACTCGCTACGACTACGGCACGTTGGACACCGGCGCCCTGGTGACACGGATCACCGACCCCAACGACAACGCCACCACCTTCGGCTACGACAGCCGCAACCGCCTCACCCGCCTCACCAGAGTGACCGACCCGCTGCTGGGCACCGGTCCCACCTGGCGCTTCGACTACTCGACGCCGTGGCAGACCAAGGTCACCGACCCCCGAGGCAACGTCACCACACACCACTTCGACCGCCGGGGCCGGGTGACCAAGGTGGTCGACGCGCTCGGCCACACTCGCCAGGCCAGCTACGACGCCAGCTCCAACGTCATCGACCGGACCAGCGCCACCGGTGCCAAGTCGATCGCCACCTTCGACACCAACGGCAACCTGAGGACCTCCCAGCTGCCCACCGGCGCCAAAACCAACCTGGACTACACGCACGCCACCCACAAGTACTCCCCGACCAAGCTGACCAACCCCCAGGGCAACGCCTGGACCCTCGGCTACGACACGCCCGGCAACCTCAAGACGGTCACCGACTCCATGGCCACGGCGGGCGTCACCACGTTCGCCTACAACCCCAACGGCACGCTGGCCTCCTCCACCGACGCCAAGGGGGCCACGACCACCTACAGCTACGACGCCAAGGGCAACCTGATCAAGGTCACCCCGCCGGCGCCGCTCGGCGCCACCACCATAGGCTACGACGGCCTGTCCCGGGTCACCTCCACCACCGACGGCAAGGGCCAGACCACCACCTACGCCTATGACGCGCTGGACCGGCCCACCCGCATCGGCTTCGCCGACGGGCTGGTGGTGACGCTGCGCTACGACCCCGGCGGGCGCCTGGTGGAGCGCGCCGACGCCACCGGCACCACCACCTACGTCTACGACCGGCTCAACCGCATCAGCGAGGAGCGCCTGCCCGGAGGCAGGGTCAACGCCTACACCTACGACGCAACCAGCAACCTCACCTCGATGACCGATGCCACCGGCAAGGTCACCTACGGCTACAACGCGGTGAACCTGGTCACCAGCCTGGTGGAGCCGGATGGGTCCACCACCACCTTTGCCTACGACGACGACGACAACCGCACGCTGACCGGCTACCCCAACGGCGTGGCCCAATCGGCCGCCTACGACGCCTCCAGCCGACTGAAGACCATCGAGGGGAAGCGGGGCACCACGGTGCTGACCCGCTTCGCCTACCACTACGACGTCGCCGGCGTGGATACCGGCCTGCGCCAGCGGATGATCGACAAGGACAACCGCACCACCACCTACACCTACGACGCGCTGGACAGGCTCAAGCGGGCCCAGACGGCGGCGGGGACCAGCGTTGTGGCCGACCACGCCTACGACTACGACGCCGTGGGCAACCGCATCTCCGAGACGACGAACGGGACCACCACCACCGCGGTCTTCAACAGCGCCGACCAACTCACCTCCAGGGCGGGAGTCACCTACTCCTTCGACCTCAACGGCAATCAGACCGGCTCGTCCGCTGGCCAGGCCCTGGCCTACAACGCCGCCGACCAGACCACCAGCCTCAAGGGAGCGGGAGGCACGGCCCTGGCCTCGACCTACGCCGGTGCGAACCAGGTGGAGCGTGCCACCGCCGGGGCTACCACGTTCACCAACAGCATGCTTGGCGTCAGCGTGGCGACCGACGCCAGCGCGACCGCCTACACCCGGGATCCGGCCGGGGGCCTGGTCGGCATGCGGGGCGCCAACCGCTCCTACTACCTGCTCGACGGGCTGGGCTCGGTGGTGGCCGTCACGGACGTCAACGGTGCGGTGACGAACGCCTACACCTACGACCCGTACGGGGTGACCACCGAGACCAAGGCGGCACTGACCAACGTGTTCAACCCGTGGCGCTACGCCGGACAGTACCAAGACACTACGACGGGGCTGTACAAGATGGGGGCCAGGTACTACCAGCCCGAGATCGGGCGGTGGACGCAGCAGGATCCTTCCGGCCTGGATGCGAACGCCTACGCCTACGTGGGTGGTAGCCCCGTGAACTTCGTCGATCCTTCGGGATTGGCCCCTTGTTTGCTATTTGGACTTCGTAATAGCGACGGAGGATGTGTGGGCG
>JAUJLZ010000190.1 GCA_030447125.1 Acidimicrobiales bacterium | reverse complement strand
CTCGCCCGGTCGCTTGGTCAGCGCATCCACGGCGGAGAGCACCTGGGGCGGGACTCCCATGGCGCCCAGCTCCCACAGCCCGAGCTCACCATCCTCCACGACGTCATGGAGGAGCGCAGCCATGACCGCGTCGGGACCGTGGGCCACGACCGCGGCCGCCACCCGCTCGACGTGTCCGATGTAGGGCGCCCCCGCCTTGTCCACCTGTCCCTCGTGGGTGGCGACGGCGATGGCCCGGGCGTCGTCGACCCCGAGGTGCCCGGCCCCACCCTCGCCTGTCCGGGCATCACGCTCGTCGCTCATCACCGTCATCCTGGCACGCTCGTCACCGGCCGGGAGGGTGTGGCGCGGCGACGGTAGGGTGTTGCGGTGCCGAGGAGCTTTTGGGTGGAGACGCTCGGCTGCGCCAAGAACCAGGTCGACTCCGACAAGCTGACCGGCACCCTGGTGGCCGACGGCCTGGTGGCCGCTCCGGCGCCCACCGACGCCGACCTGGTGGTGGTCAACACCTGCGCCTTTGTGGAGGAGGCCCGGGCCGAGTCGGTCGAGACGGTGTTGGCCCTGGCCGGCGCTCGGCGCGCCGGGGCCGAAGTGGTGGTCACGGGCTGTCTGGCCGAGCGCTACGGCGACGAGCTGGCCGCCGCCCTGCCCGAGGCCGACGCTGTGGCCGGCTTCGGCGTCCCGGTCCACCTCGGGCGGCGGGGGGACGGTCAGGTCCTGCCCTCCTTCGACCTGCTCAACCTGCCCCGCCCGGTGGCGACCGCGCCGTGGGCCTACGTCAAGGTGGCCGAGGGGTGCGACCGGGCCTGCGGGTTCTGCGCCATACCCTCGTTCCGGGGCCCGCAACGCAGTCGCAGCGTCGAGTCGATCCTGGGTGAGGTCGAAGCCCTGGGCGACGGCGTCAGGGAGATCGTGCTGGTGGCCCAGGACCTGGCCGCCTACGGGCGGGATCAGGGCCGGGGCGAGCGTCGCATCGTTCCCCTGGTGCAGGCGGTGGCCGAGCTGGTCGATCGGGTGCGCCTGCTCTACCTCTACCCCTCGGACCTCACCGACGGGCTGGTCGACGCCATGTGCGCCACCGGCGTTCCCTACTTCGACCTGTCGCTCCAGCACGTCTCCCGGCCCCTGCTGCAGGCCATGCGCCGGTGGGGCGACGGGACTCGCTTCCTGGCCCGCATGGACGACATCCGCCGACGGGAGCCCGAGGCCGCCTTCCGGTCCAACTTCATCGTGGGCTACCCGGGCGAGACCGAGGACGATCACGACGCCCTCCTGGCCTTCCTGGAGTCTGCCCGCCTCGACTGGTGCGGGTTCTTCCCTTGGTCCCCGGAGGAGGGCACCTACGCCGCCGACCTCGACCAGCGGGTCGACCCCGCCCTGATCGCCGAGCGCCTGGCCGAGTGCGCCGAGCGCCAGGACGCCATCACGGCCGAGGGGAGGGACGCCCTGGTGGGCCGCGAGGTCGAAGTGCTGGTGGACCGGCCCGGCGTGGGCCGCACCTACCGGGAGGCGCCGGAGATCGACGGCATCGTGCACGTGAGCGAGGTGTTGCCCGTCGGGGAGCTGGCCACGGTCACGGCCACCTCGGCCCTCGGCCCCGACCTGGTGGCCCCCGCGGTCGTCCCAGACGTGGTCGGGGGCGCCCGGTCAGCGCCGGCAGCGGGGTGAGAGCTTTCGGGCCTTCGGCGCTGGTCACGCCGGCCAACGCCGTCACCGTGGCCCGGGCCGCCTTCACCCCGGTGTTGCTCGTGCTCATCGTCGGCTCGGGGGCGTCGTACCCCGTCCTGGCCCTGTGGATCGTGCTCGCCGCCAGCGACGGCATCGACGGCTACCTGGCCCGACGGCACGGCACCACCCGTTCGGGTGCCTTCCTCGACCCGCTGGCCGACAAGCTCCTGGTGCTCGGGGCCATGGCCACGCTGGCGGCCCGGGGTGCGTTCGGATGGGTCCCCGTGGGGCTCATCGCCGCCAGGGAGCTGGCCATGAGCGGCTACCGGAGTTGGGTGGGTCGCCGAGGCGTGTCCATCCCCGCCCGCCCCTCGGCCAAGGCCAAGACGGTCGTCCAGGCTGTGGCCGTGGGCCTGGCCCTGGCTCCGGTCGCCACCCGGCGGGCCCCCTGGTTGGCTCGTGTCGTCCTGTGGGTAGCGGTTGGCCTCACCGTCGGCAGCGGCGGGCAGTACCTGCGCGACGGCACCCTGGGCGCCCGCCGGCGGCGGAGGGAGCTCGGCCGAGCTGGGAAGGTGGCAACGGATGAGGGTTGAGGTCGTCGCCGTGGGCACCGAGCTGTTGCTCGGCGACGTGGTCGACACCAACTCGGCCTGGCTGGGCCAGCAGCTGGCCCTGGCCGGGCTCGACGCGTTGTACCAGACCCGGGTGGGAGACAACGTGGAGCGCATCGTGGCCGCCCTGCGCACCGCCTTGGAGCGCAGCGACGCGGCAATCGTCTGCGGTGGCCTCGGCCCCACGCCCGACGACGTCACCCGTGACGCCCTGGCCGCGCTCCTCGGTGTCGAGCTCGTGGCTGACGACGAGGTGCTGGCCCGCATCCGGGGCCTGTTCGAGGAGCGGGGACGTCCCATGTCGCCCAGCAACGAGCGCCAAGCCGACGTGCCGGTGGGGGCCAGGGTCATCGACCAGCGCCGGGGCACGGCCCCGGGCCTGATCTGTCCCGTCGGGAGTCAGGTCGTCTACGCCCTACCTGGGGTGCCCCACGAGATGACGGAGATGGTGACCCGCTCGGTCATCCCCGATCTCCAGGCCCGGATGGGCGGCCGAGCCGCCATCGTCAGCCGGGTGCTGCACACGTGGGGCGTGGCCGAGTCGACCCTGGCCGATGTGCTGGCGCCCCGCCTGGAGGCGCTGGAATCGACGGGCACCCCCACCATCGCCTTCCTGGCCAGCGGGATGGCCGGGATCAAGGTACGCATCACGGCCAAGTCCGGCACCACCGAGGAGGCCGCCGCCGTCGTCGACGCCGAGGAGGTGGCGGTGCGGGCCCTCCTCGGACGCAGCGTCTTCGCCCGCGACGGGGCGACCATGGAGGCGGTGGTGGGCGGGTTGTTGCAGGCCGAGGGCCTCGACCTGGGGTTGGCGGAGTCCATGACCGGCGGGCTCATCGCCTCCCGGTGCACCGACGTCCCGGGATCGAGCGCCTGGCTGCGGGGCGGGGTCGTCAGCTACGCCAGCGAGGTGAAGTTCGACCTCCTCGAGGTGCCCGAGGGACCGGTGGTGTCCGAGGTGGCGGCCCGGGCTATGGCCGAGGGGGTCTGTCGGGTGCTGGGAGCCGACGTGGGTCTGTCGGTCACGGGGGTCGCCGGGCCCGAGACCCAGGACGACATGCCGGTGGGGACGGTCTTCGTCGGCCTGCACCTGGGGGGCGAGACGGAGGTGTCCCACCTGCACCTGGCCGGTGACCGCACCGTGATTCGCCAGATGGCGGCCGTGTCCGCCCTCGACGTGCTGCGCCTGCGCCTGCTCGCCTCTCAGGGGTCCTCCAGCAGCTGAGGTTGAACGTTGCGTGTCGGGACGGCTACTGTCCGGGCGGGCTGGAGTGCAGATCGGTCGATTCGAGGTGCCCTCCGTTATGAGTACTACTGACATCCTGCTGCACCCGGCGTTCCTGACCGCGGTGGCGGCGATCGCTGCGGTCCTGGGTCTGGCGCTGTACCTCACGCGTCACAACACCCGCCGGGCCCTCGAGGCCCGGGCCGACTTGGTGCCCCCACAGGTGGCGGCCGACGCCACCCGGGTCCTGGCCAACCAGGAGGTGGCCTCCAAGGTGGGCAAGCGCCCTTCGCCGCGGCCCGTCCAGACGCTCCCGTTCGGACGAGCCGGGGCCGACAAGCCAGGAGCCGACCGGGGCAAGGCGGGCGTGGTCCAGGCTGAGGGGCCGGCATCGACCGCTGCGGTGTTCTCCGAGGCCTCCACCCTCGACGGGCCCCCCGTCACCTTCGCCGACGTGGCCGGCCTTGACGAGGCCATCGAGGAGCTGCGTGAGGTCAAGGAGTACCTGGCCGATCCCGGCCGCTTCCGTGCGCTCGGCGCCGAGCTGCCCAAGGGGATCCTGCTGTGCGGCCACCCCGGCAACGGCAAGACCCTGTTGGCCCGGGCCCTGGCCGGGGAGGCCGGCGTGCCCTTCTACTTCGTCTCGGCGTCGAGCTTCGTCGAGCAGTACGTGGGCCTCGGCGCGGCCCGCATCCGCTCGCTGTTCGAGCAGGCCAAGGGCCAGGACGAGCCCGCCATCGTCTTCATCGACGAGCTCGACGCCATCGGCCTCAAGCGCAGTGGCGGGGGCAACGGCGAGCGGGAGTTCGACCACACCCTCAACCAGCTCCTGGTCGAGCTCGACGGCTTCG
>JAUJLZ010000189.1:3283-4445 GCA_030447125.1 Acidimicrobiales bacterium | reverse complement strand
CGCCCTGGGCCACGATGCGCAGGGCGTCGATGTCGAGGCCGGAGTCGGTCTCGTCGAGGATGGCCAGGTCGGGTTCGAGCATGGCCATCTGGAGGATCTCGTTGCGCTTCTTCTCCCCGCCGGAGAAGCCCTCGTTGAGATAGCGGTCGGCGAAGGAGGGGTCCATCTCCAGGCGCTGCATCCACTCCATGATGGCCAAGCGGGTTTCCAGGGCGGAGAGGTCGGCGATGCCCTTGCGGGCGGCCAGGGCCTGCTGGAGGAACGACCGCACCGGCACGCCGGGGATCTCCTGGGGGTACTGGAAGGCCAGGAACATGCCGGCCTTGGCCCGCACGTCGGGCTCCCAGCTCGTGATGTCATCACCCTTGAACAGGATCCGCCCCGAGGTGACCTGGTAGTCGGGGTTGCCGAGCAGGGCGTTGGCCAGGGTCGACTTGCCCGAGCCGTTGGGGCCCATGAGGGCGTGCACCTCGCCGGCGGCCACGGTGAGGTCGACGCCCTTTAGGATCTCGATGGGCGCACCGGTGCCCTCGGGGTCGACGGCGACGTGGAGGTCGTTGATGACGAACAGGGGCTCGGGCCGGGGCTGATCCACCCCGCCAGTGTATTAGCACTATCGGGATAGGGGAAAGGCCAGCGAAACCGAGCGAAGCGAGCTTTCGCTGGCCTTGCGAGGAGCAGCGCCGCCGGAAGGCGGCACCATGTCCTGGCGGTGAGCGAAGCGCACCCTGGCCTTTGGTGGGTCTACCATCGCCCGGGTGAACCATCGACGACTCGCCGCCACGCTGGCCCTTGCCTCGCTCGCCCTGGTGGCCTGCGGCTCCGATCAGGATCCAGCCATCGACGCGCCCAGCGACGAGCCCATCACGACGACGACCGCGGCGGGCGGATCCGAGGGCGCCGCCGGGGGAGAGCCCTTGGCGTTCGGGCCGATCGAGCTCACCGGCGCGGCCGAGGTGCCCGGTCCCGGTGACGAGGACGGCTCCGGAGTGGGGAATGTCTTCCTCGAGCCTGAGGGCGAGCCCGCCGGCACCGTCTGCTACGACTTCATCGGGATCGATGGCATCGAGCCCGCCACCGCCGCCCACATCCACCAAGGTGAGGTGGGCGAGGCCGGCGACGTGGTCCTGCCCCTCGAAGCCCCCAGCGAGGGGTCGCTCGA
>JAUJLZ010000189.1:0-3183 GCA_030447125.1 Acidimicrobiales bacterium | reverse complement strand
CTACCAGCCCCGGGACGTCCACTCGCCCAGGTGGGGGCGTTCGGCGCCGATGGTGGTGTCGGCGCCGTGACCGGGCAGGACGAGGGTCTCGGGGGGGAGGCTGAACAGGTGGCGTTCGATGCCGGCGAGGATGGTGGCGAACCGGTGGGGATCGCCACCAGTGGCGCCGGGCCCACCGGGAAAGAGGGTGTCGCCGACGAAGACGAGGGGTGCGGCCTCGAGGCGAAAGCACAGCGAGCCTGGGGTGTGGCCAGGCGTGGCCAGGACCAGCAATCGCAGGTCGCCCACCTCGACGACTGAGCCGTCCTCCAGATCGGCATCGAGGCCCAGGTGGCCGGCGCCGGGCACCATGTCGATGTCGGCGGCGGAGATGCGCACCGGGTAGCCGGCGCGACGGAACCGAGGGATGGCGCCCACGTGATCCCAGTGGCCATGGGTCTGGAGCACCGATCGGACCCCGAGGATGTCGGCCCACTCCAGGAGGAGCTCGGGCTCGGCCGCGGCGTCGATGAGCACGGCCTCGCCGCTGCGGCGACAGCGCAGGATCCACACGTTGGTGTCGAGCCGGCCCACGACCTTGCGGTGAACTTCAGTGCGCTCGTCCTGGTGGTAGGGGGGCTCCACCGGGTCGAGGGTAGCGATCGCCCGACCTCGGTAGGCTCGGCCGCCCATGCTGGTGGTCTTTGCTGCACTCGCCCTCGTCGTGGTCTTCGTGATCGCCGCGGTGGTGATCGGACGGGAGTCCAGCCGCCTGTCGGTGGAGGCGCCCCGCCCGGTTTTCGATCTCGACGAGGCGCTGTCCTGGGTGGCCGAGCGGGTTCCCTTCGAGGTCTCGGCGGTGCTCACCCACGACGACGTGCGCCGCATGTTGGGCTGGAACCTGGCCGATCTCCAGGCGGCGGCAGCCGCCGCCGTCGAAGGACCCGATGGCGACAGCGCCAGCCTGCCGCCCTCGCCCCTCACGGTGATGGGGGAGGACGAAGCGGTGACGGCAGTACGGACACGAGCTCAGGCCGAGGGGCGCGAGTACAGCGACGAGCAGGTCCGGGCCGTGCTCGCCGCCCATCTGGCCTACCTGCAGACCATCGGAGCGGTGGGCCCGGCCGACCTGGAAGAAGCCTCGGCGGCGACCCTCGGCGAGGCCGCCACCGAAGAAAAAACTGCTGGCCACGCGACTGCGGAGGGCGATATCATGAGCGGACCAGAGAAAGGAGGTGGTCCAGCTGAGCAAACCCTGTAGGACCCTGGAGGTGGTTGGCCGCTAGTTGCGGCAGCCGGACCACCTGGCGAGTCCTCGCCAACCACCCCCGAACAGTGCGGCCAGGAAGTGGTCCACCTGG
This sequence comes from Acidimicrobiales bacterium, assembly GCA_030447125.1. The sequence continues at coordinate 1,843 of JAUJLZ010000189.1, read as the reverse complement.
TGCTCAACGCCTGATCGGGTTCATCGGCAATCGGTTTCTGTAGGCACAAGACGAGGGGAGCGCTCCGGCGCTCCCCTCGTCGCCTGTTTGGCCCCACCAACCTCTCCTGAAAACCCCATCGGAGGATGCAGCGGCCGATAGCGTGACGCGCGGTGGAGACCGTCATCCGGTCCGAGGGACTGCGCCTCGATGCCCACCTGGCCCGACCCTCGCTCTCGGGCTCTGCTCCTGGCCGTCCAGGCCTGGTCGTCTGCCACGGCTTTCCCACGGGCGCGCTCGGGGGGGCCTCCTCGGGCCAGACCTATCCGGCTCTGGCCGATCGCCTGGCTGCCGAGGCGGGCTGGACGGTGATGAGCTTCAACTTCCGGGGCACGGGCGCCTCCGAGGGTGACTTCTCTCTCGGTGGTTGGTTGACCGATGTGCGCTCGGCGGTCGACCACCTCTTGGCCGACGGCCACGTCGACGGCGTGTGGTTGGCCGGTGCCAGTACGGGGGGCTCATTGGCCATCTGCGAGGCGGGTGAGGACGAGCGGGTCCGGGGGGTCGCCGCCCTGTCGGCCCGGGCCGACTTTGACGACTGGGCCGCCCACCCCAAACGCTTCCTCGAGCACACCCGGTCCATCGGCGTGGTGCGCCGGGCCGACTTCCCTCCCCGCATGGATGAGTGGACCCGCCAGCTCAAGGAGCTGCGTCCGCTGGCCCGGGCGGCCAAGCTGGCACCCCGTCCGTTGCTGTTGATCCAGGGCTCCGACGACGACATGGTGCCGGCGCTCGATGCCCGAGCGCTGGCCGACTGCCACGGCAGCGCCGAGCTGCGCATCATCAACGGTGCCGGCCACGGGCTGCGCCACGATCCGCGGGCCGTGGCCGTCCTCCTCGGCTGGCTCGAGCGCCAGTCGGGCCCGCCCCTGACCGGCGGGGGTGGCGTCGCACCGGAGCAGTGGGATACGCCGTGAAGGAAGGGGCCTTCTCCCCGGACCGCCGCCGGTCGCGATCCGGTCCGGGGTGTCCGGTACGTGGTGCTACTGGTTGGCCCGCTGCTCGGACTCATGGGCCGCCGCTTCGGCCCTGGCCTTTTCGGCTTCGGCTTCCTTGCCTGCAACTTCCCGCTGGGACTCGGCCTTGTCCTGTTGGGCCTCGCCCTCGCGCTCCATCTCCTCATTGCCGCTCAGCACGCCGGCGGCTTCCTTGGTCTTGCCCTTGATGCCTTCGGCTGCGCCCTTGGCACCGCTTTCGGGTCCTGTGTCACCCATGGGAGTTCCTCCTTCGATCGTTGATCGTGCCCGACCCTACCCATCTCCGGGGCCGGCGATCAGTCCGCCTTGCCCTTGCCGGCGGCCTTCTTGGCCTGCTTGAAGGCGCGGACGTCCAGGAGCGTCTCGGGCGAGGTGACGTCGGCCACCGAGCGCCGCTGGTCATCGGAGAACGGGGCGGCCGCCTCCTCCCAGCCGGGCGGTCGGACGCCCCGGCGCTTGGCCAGCACGGCCAGGAAGATGCGGGCCTTCTCGGCGCCGAACCCAGGCAGGGCCGACAGTCGCTCGAGCAACTCGTCCCCGGTCCCGGCGCCCTCCCACACCGCCTCGGCTCGGCCGTCGTAGTGCTCGACCAGATGACGGCACAGCTCATGCGCCCGTCGGGCCATCGACCCCGGATACCGGTGCAGCGCCGGCTTCTCCTTGAACGCCGCCTCGATGGCCTCGGGCTCCATGGCGGCAATGGCACCGGCGTCCAGACCGCCGAGGCGAGCCGCCAACTTCGCCGGCGACGCAAACGCCCATTCCATGGGCACCTGCTGATCCAGCATCATGCCCAACAGCAACGCCAGCGGATCCCGCCCGAGCAG
>JAUJLZ010000188.1 GCA_030447125.1 Acidimicrobiales bacterium | reverse complement strand
CCCCTCCCCGATCCGGCACAGCCAAAGGGCGAGATCCAGGTCGAGGCCAACGACCGACTGTACGGGCGGCTGAAGGAGTTCTTCCCGGGCGACCCCTGGGGCATGAACCGGTTCCTCTACTGGTACCTCCGCCGGCCTGTCGGCCCGCCGCCGGCGGGTGACCCGATCGGCGACCTGGCCGACGAGCTGCTCGTGGACCGGTCCTTTCTCGACGAGCTCGTCGGGCTCCTGGAGGACAAGCGCCAAATCATCCTCTACGGCCCGCCCGGCACCGGGAAGACCTACCTGGCCCAGAAGCTGGCGGCCGTCCTGGCTCCGGAGGAGTCCCGGCGCATGCTGGTGCAGTTCCACCCCTCCACCTCGTACGAGGACTTCTTCGAGGGCTACCGGCCGCGGCTGGGTGCCGCCGGGTCGCTGGCCTACGAGCTGCAGGAGGGGCCGCTGCGGATGCTGGCCGACCGGGCCGCTGCGTCGACCAGCGCCCGCCACGTTCTGCTCATCGACGAGATCAACCGGGCCAACCTGCCCAAGGTGTTCGGGGAGCTGCTCTTCCTGCTGGAGTACCGAGACCACGAGGTGCGCACCACCTACCGGCCCGACGAACCATTCGAGCTGCCGCCCAACCTCTGGTTTATCGGCACCATGAACACGGCCGACCGCTCGATCGCCCTGGTGGACGCGGCCCTGCGCCGCCGCTTCCACTTCGTGCCCTTCTTCCCCAACGACGGTCCCATGGCCGGCCTGCTCGGGCGGTGGCTGCAACGTCACGAGCCGAAGATGGCGTGGGTGGCGGACCTCGTCGACATGGTCAATGACGAGCTGATCAAGGAGCTCGGGGGACCGCACCTCCAGGTAGGCCCCAGTCACTTCATGAAGAAGGGCCTCGGCGAAGTGATGCTACGCCGGGTGTGGGACTACAACGTGGTCCCCTACATCGAGGACCAGCTCTTCGGGGAGCCGGCCAAGATCGCCACCTTCACGCTCGAGCGGGTGCGTTCCCGCCATGCCGAGCTACACCGGCGCCTCGGCGCGGAGGCGGTCGCCGACGGAGCCGGCCCGCCCGACACGGTCGACGGCTTGTGACCGAGCGCGTCGAACTGCGTGAGTACCGCTCTGCCGTCGTGCGGATGCCTGCCACCGCTGCGCGCGACGTCGTGGCGGTGGCCAACGGCAAGGTCACCGTGGAGGTCGGACCAGAGCCTGGCACCTGGGTGGTCTCCGCGTCCGGGTGGGTCGGCACCGTGGTCACCCCGGATGTCGAGGTCCTCGTGCGCCCGAAGGTGCCGATGCACAGCCTGTTCCTGCTCCTCGGCGTGGGCCTGCCTCCCGACGCGTGGAAGCCGGCCACGTTCGCCTTCGGCACCGATCGGAACCTGCTCGTCGCCATGGCCGCTTTCTTCGCCCGCACCGCCGAGCAGGCGGTGGGCAGGGGGCTGCGCCGGGACTACCGCCAGGAGGAGGACCGGCTGGTGACGCTGCGGGGGCGGGTCGACATCGCCGGCCAGCTCCGCACGCCGGGTGTCGTGTCGCCGGTGGCCTGCCGATTCGACGAGTACACCGCCGACATCCTGGAGAACCGGGTCCTCAAGGCGGCCGCCCGCCGCCTGCTCCGCCTCCCGGGCGTGCGTCCCGAGACCCGCCGGCTGCTGGAGCGCCTGCTTGTGCCCTTCGGTGAGGTCGCCGACACGGCGGTGGAACTCGCAGCGGTGGAGCGTCTCGTGTTCACTCGCCTCAACCAGCACTACGAGCCGGCCCTGCGGCTCGCCACCCTCGTGCTCCGCAACACGTCGCTGCTCGACCGGGTGGGCGCAGCCGACGCCAGCGCCTTCCTCCTCGACATGCCGATGCTGTTCCAGCGCTGGCTCACCGACCGCCTCGCCCGTCATCTGCGGGGCCGGCTAACCGTGGAGGCCGAGCCGCCGGGCGTGTATCTGGGGGTCGGCCGCACCGTGCCGATGGCCCCCGACCTCGTCTTCCGTTGGCCAGGCGGCGGCGTGGCCTACGCCGGCGACGCCAAGTACAAGCTCACCAGCGACGGGCGGGGGCGGAACGACGACTACTACCAGCTGTTCGCCTACCTAACAGCGCTCGGACAGCGCGATGGCGTGCTTATCTACTGCCAGGCCGAAGGCGAGCCCGAGCGGAAGGTCGTCGTGCGCAACGCAGGAACGGTCCTGCGGACCTATCCGCTGTCGCTGGACGGGTCGAACGACCAGGTCGAGGCGGCGGTCGCCACGCTTTCCGACTGGCTGATCGAGTACGCCGCACCCACGCCCCAGACGCGGGTACTCGCCGGGTGATCGGGCGGCACTCGCCGCTGCCGGCGCTCCGGGGCCTGGCCGAGCGGACCGTCACCGTCGCCGACCTCGTCGCAGCTGAGATTTGGCAGATCCCCGGTTCGGTGTCGGCGGCGGAGGCCCTGGCCGAGCTCGACGCCCGCCACTTCGATGTGGCGGCCGTCACCGACGCACCGATCCGCCGCTTCGTGCACCGTGAACGCCTGTGCGGGCACGAGGGGACCGTGGCCGCCGCCAGCCTCCCGATCGGCGCAGGCGACATCATCGGGAGCGCCCTCCCCGTCGCCGACCTGGTGAGTCGCCTAGGCGAGTGCGAGCACGTCTTCGTCATGGACCAGGACCAGATCCGCTGGCTGGTCACCCGAGCCGACCTCCAGGCGCCGGCCGTCGGGATGGTGACGCTCGCCTACGTGATCGCCCTGGAGGGGGCCCTCGCAGAGCTGGTGCGGGCGGAGCTGGGTGACCGGTTCGTCGAGCACCTGCGGTCAGGCCGGCGGGCGAGGGCCGAGGAGCTGTTCGCCTTGAAGCAGCGGCACAACGCCGAGACGACGCTGGCCGACTGCCTGCACCTGGCCGACTGGCTCACCCTGGTGGCACGCGCGCCGGGGCTGTGGGCGTCTCTCGGCTGCTCGTCGCGCGCCGAGCTGCGACGGCTCGTGTCGGGCCTGGAGCAGGCCCGCAACGACCTCGCCCATGGTGGCACCCTGCTCGACGGCCGCAGCCCCGAGCAAGCGGCTGACCTGTTCGGCCGCCTCCGCCGAGTCACCAACCTGGCTTGGTCGACAGCCGAGGCGCTCGACGAGCGGTGGGACGCCTACGCGGCCACGGTGATCACCGATGGCGCCGGCCGGGTGTGGGGCGGGCCGGCCGCCGTTCCACTCGGGGCTTTGCCGTGGTACGTCATCACCGCCGCCAACCCGGACAGCGCCGTGCGACCCAACGGCCTCAACGTGGCCGCCAACCAGCGCCTGGCCGAGGTGCTGGTCGGACGCGGGCTCGATCCCGTGCCGGTTCTGGGCGCGTCTGCCGACGGGATCTGGCGGGAGGAGAGCCTCGCCGTCAACGGGCTGGACCGCCAGGCGGCCTGCGAGATGGGCCATCGCTTTGGGCAGACGGCCATCTTCGAACTCTCCCCCGACGAGCTGCGCGTCCTTCGCTGTCCCGACGGGTCGGTCATGCGGCGCCGGCCCCGGGCCGTTCCTGTCGCACCCTCCCCGTAGAGTCGTTACCAGCCGGGTTCCGCCTGCTCGTGCGCTCCCACTCCCCCTGCCGATCGCCGTGAGGAAGGAGCGCGCCGATCGAGGCGCTGGAGCCATGCGTGGCGCACGAGGACGTGGACCGGCCGTTCGACCGGTTCACGTGGCTGGACGACTTCGGGAGTTGCCTTGTCGCCCTGAAGCGGGAGGCGGCCGCTCCGCCGAAGAGGAACGACGTATGGGCACGAGGGTCCACCTGAGGACCCGTCGCCTACGATCGTCGGCCAGCCAGGCAGGTGCACAGCGGAAGGCGTCAGCTCCTGCCATCACGCGGCCGGCAGCGAGATGATGAGCGGCGAGCTGTCGATGTCGTCCTCCACCACGGCCCCGACGTGCCCGTCGAGGTCGCTGAAGAACGACTTGGCTCGGGCGTGGGCCTTGTCTCCCGCCGCCGCTAGTCCCTTTCGAGCGACGACCGGCGCGCGACCGATGAGGTCGGCGCCCTTACCCAGGTCGGGCGCGTAGCGGGCCAGCGGCCGGAATCGTTCGGTAGAGCTCGTGGTAGGTGTCGCGGGTGCCCGACATGGACCGGGTGACAACTGCAACCGCGTCGGCGCCGTGCCGTCAACGACTAGAGCTGCCGCCGTCGCGGCGTCAGCGCGTCCCGCCGCTAGCAGGGCGCGCAGGAGGAGCGAGAGCTCGTCCATCACGCCGATACCAGGGTCGTCGAACTCCCGGACGATGGCGGTCAGCCGCCAAGAGGTGCCCGGACGACCGGGCGGAGGTCGAACGCCGAGCAGCTGAGGCCGCCGACCGCTTCGCCATGGCGCCGCTCTATGCATCAACACGAGCCGGACGTTCCGTAGGCGGTGACCCATTCATTACCGCAACGTCGGCAGCTAACGCGCAACGCTAATTTCCGAATACCACGTCGCTGAAGATCGCGGCCGCATCGGCCTGCATGCC
>JAUJLZ010000187.1:2337-4489 GCA_030447125.1 Acidimicrobiales bacterium | reverse complement strand
TGGGCGCCTCCACCGTCACCGCCACCACCGTGTTCGGCAACCAGCGCCACTGGCAGGAGGACAGTCGGGACCTGGTCGTGGTCGACCGCACGGGGGACCACGACTGGCAACACGCCACCCAGGATGCGGTGGCCGTGTGGAACAGCGCCGGCGCCGACCTGCGCCTCAGTTGGGAAGAGGGCACCGGCGACTGCGACTACGACGGCAAGCGCATCAGCGTCTGCCTCGCCGATACCCGTGTCGAAGGACCCTTCGACGGCAAGAGCTACGACATGGTCGACAACGGCCACATCCAAGGGGCCTACCTGGAGGTCTGCGACTGCGACCTCGATCAGGCTCGCCGCACCGAAGTCGCCATCCATGAGCTCGGCCACGCCCTGGGCCTCGAGCACAGCGAGGATCCGAACTCGATCATGTGGTTCGAGGGCGGCACCGAGCTCGAAGGGGAGTACGAGGTGCTACGCGCCAGCCACGACCACACCGAGCACCCGGGTTGGCAGTACACCCTCTTCGACCTCTTGGGCGGCGACGCAGAGTTCAACAACCTCCACTGAGGCCCCTTTCGCCCTCACTCGCTTCGCTCCGTTCGGGCGAGTTGATCGGGCTGTCGCCTTGGCGCTAGGCGTGCAGGTTCTGAGAGAGGTAGAGCGCTTCTCCGATTGCTTCCAGCAGTGCTAGTTGGGTCTCCAGGTAGTCGGTGTGCGCTTCTTCGGAGACGAGCATCTCCGCCAGGAGCTCCCTGGTGCCGTTGTCGCCCAGGTCACGGGCGAGGGCGATGCCTCGGTTGAAGCGCTCGACGGCCTGGTACTCGACGTCGAGGTCGAGGCGGAACTGCTCGGGGACGGTCTCGCCCACCCGCACCGGGCCGAGGCGCTGGAGGTTGGGGACTCCCTCCAGGGACAAGATGCGCTCGATGAGCACGTCCGCGTGCTTCATCTCGTCGATCGACTCAGACTGGGTGTGGGCCGCCAGGCGAAGGTACCCCCAGTTCTGCTGCATCTTGGCGTGGGCGAAGTACTGGTTGATGGCCGTCAGCTCAGCGGTGAGGACCTCGTTGAGCAACTCGATGATCTCGGGGCGTCCCTGCATGGGCGGGATCGTAGCGCTCAGGCGGGCGACCGGCAGGGAAGCTGGACTGCAGAAACGCTGGTGGTGGGGGTGGCGTTCAGGTCCGCCAGCAACTGGGCGATCGAGGGGCGGCAGCCCCCGCACACCGAGCCGGCGCCACAGCGGCGGACGATGGAGTCGATGTCGCCAGCCCCGTCGGCGACGGCAGCGCGCACCAGACCGTCGGACACGGCGCGGCAATGGCAGATGACCACGTCAGCTCCCGACCGGGCGGAGCCGCACCAAGGTGGGTACGTCGGCCTCGGCCAGCGCCAGGGCGGCGGCGAGGGGGACGAGGCATCGATGCGGGCGGCGGGCGATGCCCGAGACCTCGCACCGGACGCTCGGGCCGCTGGCGTCGATCCTGACCCAGGCCACACGACGGAAACCAGCCGTCAACATCCGTGCCAGACCTGGGTCGGGAACCCCGGCCAGCGTCACCTCGCCATCGGGGCAACCGGCAAGACCCGTGGTCACGATGCTGCGCCCGTCGAGCACGCGCAGACCGACGACGCGACCTGCGGCTGGCGTCGGGCCCGATCGGGACCGGTCCAGCCCAGGACGAACGATCCTGACCCGCTCCGACTGATCGGTTGCCATGCGCCGCCGCCCCTCCGACTGGGTCGTGTCGAGTATCCGCCCTCGCGTCGGTAAGGTTTGCCTATCAGCGAGAGCGTGTCAAGCCACTACAAGTAGTTGAGAGGGTCGACCGGCGTGCCGTTGACCCGTACCTCGAAGTGCAGGTGGGGACCGGTGGAGAAGCCGGTGGAACCAACGGCGCCGACGGCCTGCCCGGTCTCCACGCGGTCCCCGGTGGCCACCGACAGGCGGCTCTGGTGGGCGTAGAGGGTGGCCAAGGCACCCCCGTGGTCGATGATCACGGCGTTGCCGTAGCCCCCGCGGGGGCCGGCGTAGACGACAGTCCCGCCGGCCGCAGCCAGCACGGGCGTCCCCGTCGCCCCTCGGAAGTCGGTGCCGGCGTGGAGGCGGCGGGTTCCGAAGATGGGATGGGTGCGGAACCCGAAGCGCGAGGTCACCACCGCGT
>JAUJLZ010000187.1:0-2237 GCA_030447125.1 Acidimicrobiales bacterium | reverse complement strand
GGGGACGAGGCCGACGGTGACGGGGGCGACGATGACCGTGCACCGGGACGGGCGGCGACGACTTGACCCCGCTGGCGCTCCACGAGCAGGGCGGTGATGCTCTCGGACTCGGCCCGCAGGTCGACGATGCGCTGCTCGTAGTCGTCTCTTGTCTCCTGGACGTCGTCCAGGAGCTCCTCCTCGTGGTCCTCCTCCACGGCCACCTGGAACAAGGCGGCGGTCTGCTCGGCTCGGGCCGCCTCCAGCGCCTGCTTCTGGCCGGCCACCTCGTCGCGGCGCCGGCCGGCATCGAGACGGGCCTCCTCGGCCCGAGCCTGCAGTCCGGCCGTCCGCCGCTCCAGCGTCTGGTGCCGGCGCACGACGTCGGCCTGGGATCGGGCCACCGCTCCCATGAAGGCGGCCGCTTCGTGCAGGTCGCGCACGTCACGGACCTGGAGGAAGACCTCGACGGCCGCCGTCTGGGCCCCGTTGCGCATGAAGCGGGAGACCGCCTGGTCCTCCATGACCTCTTGGGATCCCGCCAGGCGCACCCGGGCCGCCCGCAGCCGGCGCTCAGCGCCAACCTGGGCGGCGCCAGCACGCATGAGGCCGGCCTCGGCCTCAGCCAGATCGTCCTCGGCGCCGGCCACGCGGGCATCCAGATCGGCCACGATCTCGCTCACCGCCGCCTTCGCCCGCCGGGTCACCTCGAGCTCGGCCAGTACCGCAGCCTCCTCGGCCACGGCCTCGTCGACCTCCTCCCGCAGCCGCTCCAGCTCCTCGTCGATGGCCTCCCGCCGCTCCTCAGGCCGAGGCCCAGTCGCGGCCCCAGCCGATGTCATAGGGGGCAGGACAAGGGTGACCACCACCAAAACCGATGCCAGTGCCCCGGCCAAGACACGAGTCACACCACCAACACTACGAACACCACCATCACGAAGTACAGGCCCGAAGGAAGTGACCCCCTCAGCGGTTGCCAGCACAACCGCTGGCGGGGTCAGAACGAGGAGGGACGCCCCGAAGCGCCACCGAACGCCAACATCGGGGAGCAGGCCTCAACGGCCTGGTCCCCGATCAAGCAGAACCAGCCGGGGCAAAGGTCGGAGCGGGGTAACGGCAAGGGAACCGAGCCGGGGGGTGGCGCCGAGGGGAGGGGCCCACGGGCCGAGCGCAGCGAGGTCCCGTGGGAGGGGTCCCGCTCGGTGACAGGACCCGCCGGCGGGCAAGGACAGGGGCGCTAGTGAGGAAGGGGGTCAGATGTCAGACGTCGAGGAACTTCGTCACCGCCACCCCCGCCCCGACCGCCCCGATGGCGGCGCCGAGGAGGATGGTGAGGGCGCCGGTGGTGGCCACCTGGGAGGCGACCACCACGAACCCGTCGAACAGCGGCACGCTGCGCACGGCGTCCTGGGCGGCGTTGCGCACCAGGTAGACGATCCCAAAGGCCACCGAGGCGCCGGCCAACCCCTGGATCAGTCCCTCGAGCATGAACGGCACCCGGATGAACCAGTTGGTGGCACCCACCAGCTTCATGACCTCGATCTCCCGCCGGCGGGCGAAGATGGCGGTGCGGATCGTGTTGAAGATCAACAGGGCGGCGGCGAACAACAACACGGCGGCCACGGCGAAGATGATGCTCTGGGCGATCCCCGAGACCCGCAGCAACGTGCGCACCGTCTCCTCGGCGAACACGACCTCCCGTACGCCGGACTCGGCCTGGAAGCGATCACCGAGAGCCCGGATCACGTCGGCGTCGGCGATGCTGGGCTCGACCCGGAACGACGGCGGCAGGACCTCGGCCGTCACCGTCTCGAGGTACTCGGGTTGCTCGGCGAAGAGCACCCGGAACAGCTCGAACTGCTCCTCTTGGGAGACGAACTGACTGCGCTCGACGTCGGGGCTGGCCTCCAGCTCGCGCTGGATGCGGGCCTGCTGCTCAGGCGTGATGTTCTCGTTGAGGAAGATCTCGAACTCGATACCCCCCTGCCAGCGTTGGGTGACGTTGTCCACGCCGTAGCCCAGCAGAAAGGCGGCGCCCACCAATGACAGCGAGACGGCCACGGTGAGCATGGAGGCGCCGGTGAGCACCAGGTTGCGCCGGAGGTTCTGCAGCGTCTCGCGCAGGGCGTAACCGAACTTGCCGCTCATCAGACCCGGTCCCCCATCAGGCGTAGACACCGCGGGTCTGGTCGCGCACGATGGTCCCCCGGTCGAGCTCGACCACCCGCCGGCGCATGGTGTCGACGATGCCCTGGTCG
>JAUJLZ010000186.1 GCA_030447125.1 Acidimicrobiales bacterium | reverse complement strand
CTGGCCAACGGGTGGGACGACGCCAACATCAAGGTCCTGGTCAACGAGACGGCCAAGGCCGCCGACATCCGGGAGGCCACGCGATGGCTGGTCGACCAGAGCGCCGACGACTCGTTCTCGGTGTTCTCCTACACTGGCCACGTCAAGCAAAAGACCGGCGACGAGGACGGCGACGGGGAGCTCAACGACGAGTTCCTCTGGCCCCACGACAACGACTTCATCTCCGACGGTGAACTGGCCAACAGCCTCAAGGCGCTCCGGGGAGACGCCTGGATCAGCATCGCCGGCTGCGAAGCAGCCGGCTTCGACGACGGGGTGAGTAGCCCCCGGCGGCTCTTCACCGCCGCCTCGCAGGAGGACGAGAAGGGCTACGAGCGTCCCGACTGGCAGATGTCGGTCTTCCACGGCCTCATGATCGACCAAGGGCTCAGCCAGGGTCAGGGTGATGTCGACGCCAACGGGTCGGTGTCGATCCAAGAGGCGTTCAACCACGCCGCCAAGATCGCCCCGGAGATGACCGCCACCCAGCGCTTCGGCCCCCAGACCCCCTACATCGCCGGGGGCGACGGCCCCGAGTGGTTCCTCTCCCCTCCCGCCCCACCGGCCTCGACCACCTCGAACGGCAACGACGGCGGCGACGGGGGCCTGTTAGGTGGCGATCTGTTGGGCGGCCTCCTCGGCTGACGCCTTCAGGGGCAGCCCTGGACTCGAGGTCCCTCAGCGCAGCGAGCGGCGGATCACCGAACCCAGGATGTCGACCGTGAAGGTGAGGGCCACCAGGGCGAGGAGGGTGGCGGTGGCGGCCCGGTAGTCGAAGGCGGCGAGCTGGAGAGCGAGGAGGCTGCCGAGGCCGCCGGCACCGACGAGGCCCACCACCACCGTCTCGCGAATGGTGACCTCCCAGCGGTAGAGCCCGTAGGCGGCGAAGCGGGGGAGCGCCCGGGGCAGGGCGCCGTAGGCGAAGGACTGGGCCGCAGTGGCACCCTGGGTCCGTAGGGCCCGCACGGGGCGAGGGTCGAGGTTCTCGACCACCTCGGCCATCAGCCGACCGAGGATGCCGGTGTTGTACACGGCGAGGGCCAGGGCACCCGGGAGCGGTCCGGGGAAGAGCACGAACACGAGCAGGAGCGCACCGACGGGCGGGGGCACCGCCCGGCACACCAAGAGCAGCGCCCGGGTGCCGAGCGCCACCAGCCGGCGACCGGGTCGATGCCGGCCGCGGGCGGCGCCCGTGGCCGACCGCCGGTCGGGGGAGGAAAACGTGGCCGCGGCCACGAAGGCCAGGGCCATGCCCCCGAGGCAGGCCAGGATCGTGGCCAACACCGACATCTCCAGGGTCTCGAGGCTCAGGCGGGCCAGGGTGGCCAGGGTGTCACTCGCGACGTCGGGGGGCAGCGAAGAGGCGGCGAGGTCGGCGCCCAGGCGCCGCGCCCGCGGGGACCAGAGCGTCGACAGGTCGATGTCGAGGTGGATCATGGCGATCACGACCAGGACCAGCGCTGCCCCACCCGAGGCGACGAGGCGCCGGTCACGGCGCAGGAGGGGGCCTGCGAGCTCGTTCGGTGCTCGCCGCCACCTCTCACGGACCGCCGCAACAACGCTCGGTCTCGGTCCCGTCTCGAGCTCGGCCACGAGGGTCGCCGGCAGGGAGCTGCGTCGGCGCAGGCTCGTGCTCCACCAGTCAGCCAAACCGCACACGGCCACCAGGGCGTAGATGAGGGTCCACATCTCCTCGTAGCGCAGCGATTGGAAGCTGAGGGCGAGCTGGAAACCGAGGCCACCGGCCCCGATGACACCGAGGATGGCGGCACCGCGGATGGAGCACTCGAAGCGGTAGAAGGCGTAGGAGAGCATGTCGGCGGAGGCCAACGGTCCGAGGGTGTAGGCCAGGGCCTTGACCCGGCCCACCCCGGCGCCCTGCAGGGCGGCGAACGGTTCCCGGGGGGCCTCATCGAGGAGCTCGGAGTAGACCTTGGCCGTGACCGCCCCGTAGGGCAGACCGATGCCGAGCACGGCCACGAGGGGGTCGAGGCCGAGGATGTTGACCAGTACGAGGGCCCACACCGCTTCGTGCACCCCACGGGGCAGGCCCAGCGCTGCCCGGGCTCCCAACCAGCCCGAGCGCGACCGGATCTGTCGCACACGGCCGTGGGCGCCCACCGTCGTGGGCCGGCGGCTGCCGGTCGACCACCACGTCTCGGAGCTGAGCACGCCGCCCACCACCCCGATCAGGGTGGCCAGCACCGTGCCCAACACGGCATAGGACACCGTGGTGAGGGTGGCGTCCACGGTGAGGCGCAGGAAGTCGACGCTGAGGACCGGATCGACGGCGGCCGCCAAAAAGGCTCGGAGCTGGGGCCAGCCGGCAGGGTTGACCACCTCCCGGCGACCGACGCCGGTGCCCACCAGTGACCCGAGGAAGGCGAGGCCGACGACCAGTCCCCAGCTGCGCCGAGACCTCCCGACGTTCAGGAAACCTCCCGGGGGCCCGGGGTTGGCACCCGGTCGATGCGGTACAGGTCGGCGACGGTGGCCTCGCTCACCTGGTCGGGCGGGGCGTCGAAGACCACGCGGCCCTGGCGCAGGCCCACCAGGCGGTCGCAGTGCCGGAAGGCGTACTCCACGGCGTGCAGGCTGACGACCAGCGCTCGCCCGTCCTCACCGGCGAGGGCGGCGAGCAACTCCATGATCTCGGCGGCTCGGGTGGGGTCGAGGCTGGAGATGGGTTCGTCACCGAGGATGGCGGCCGGCTCTTGCACCAGGACCCGGGCCAGGGCCACCCGCTGCTGCTGGCCCCCCGACAACGAGTCGGTGCGCTCATAGAGCTTCTCGGGGATCCCCACCCGGGTGAGCGCCGCCGTCACCGCGCCCACGTCGCGTGGGGACACCAGTGAGCGCACGGCGCGGGGCAGCGACCACCGCCCCAGTTGCCCGGCGTTGACGTTGTGCACGACCCGCAGCGGCCCCACCAGGTGGAACTGCTGGTGGACGGTCCCGATGCGCCGTTGCAGGCGGCGAAGCTCCGCCGGCGCCAGGGTGGCCAGGTCGCTCCCCAGCACTCGGACCGTGCCGGCGCTGGGCAGGAGCGAGCCGTTGAGCAACGACAGCAGCGTCGTCTTGCCCGCCCCGCTGGGCCCGACGAGCGCCACCCGCTCACCCGCCCCCACCTCGAGGTCGACGTCGACCAGGGCCCAGTCGGCCCCGTAGCGCACGCCCGCTCCGCGCAGGCAGAACAACGGCTCGCCAGCGACGGACGGGGGTGCGGCCTCCTGGGACCGCGCCCTCATGGCGTCGTGACCAGGCCCAGTTCCCTGGCGACCTCCTCGATCTGGCCGTAGTTGGCGTTGTCGGTCTCGATGAACTCCTCGGCGCCGAACAGTTCGAGGATCTCGGCCTCGGCGGGATCGGCGGCGTCGAGCCCGGTGAAGGCGGCTTGGACCGCTTCGACGAAGCCGCTGCCGAAGCGCTCCTCGGCGTCGGGAGCGATGACCCAGTGGTAGTCGTGGTAGGCGGGCGTGCGGAAGATGGCGGTGACCTTGGTCAGATCGACCTCGCCCGCCTCGCTACGCGCCGTCCACACCTGCTCGTTGAGCACGCCGGCCTCAAAGGTGCCGGACTCGACCAACTCGATGGTGGTGTCGTGCGAGCCCGAGAAGCCGGGGGGACCATCGAAGTCGTCCACCCCCACCCCCGCGGTGTCCAGGAAGGACTGGGGCATGAGCCGACCCGAGGTGGACGACTCCGAGCCAAAGGTGAAGCGCGTGCCCGCGAGCTGGGAGAGCCCGGCCACGTCGTCGATGGGGGTCAGGCCGGTGGCGGTGTTGGCGATGAAGATGCTGTGGAAGTCCTCATCGATGCCCCGCTGGAGGATGGCCTGGGCGCCGTCGACCTGCAGGCGGGCCTGGACGCCGGTGAGGCCGCCGAACCACACCATGTCGAGGTCGCCGGAGCGGAACAAGCTGACGGAGGCGGCGTAGTCGGTGACGGGCACGTACTCGACCTCGACGTCGAGCTCCTCACCGAGGTGGTCGGCCACCCTGGCGTACAGGCGCTGGAGGACCTCGGGGTCCTGGTCGGGGATGGCCCCGATGGTGAACGTCTCCCCGCTGCCTTCGCCGCCCGGAGCAGCGTCATCGCCGGCGGCGGGATCGTCGGAGCCTGCGCAGGCGACGGCCAGCAGGCCGATGGCCAGGAGCAGGGCGGCAAGGCGCCGGGTCGTGAACCGACAGGTCGTGAACCGACAGGTCGTGAACAACGAGCCTCGGGCGCGGGTGGTCCCCGGCTGGAGGGGGATGCGGGCCTCGAGCACGTCGAGGCTGCGGGGGGCGCTCATCTGGGCGACCTCCTGGCCGGAGGTCGCGGCAGGCACCGGGTCGTGGACATGGCTGTTCCTCTCGCTGGACGGACGGACGGCGGACGGTACCACCGGGCGGCTCGCCCGGGACTGTCGCACCCGTCGACCACAATGGGGGCGTGACCCAAGCGGAGCAGGCCAGCTTCTTCGCCGAG
>JAUJLZ010000185.1 GCA_030447125.1 Acidimicrobiales bacterium | reverse complement strand
TCGTCAACCTCGAGGACGAGACCGGCCTGGTCAACGTCATCTGCTCGGCCGGGTTGTGGGCCCGCTACCGCCGGGTGGCCACCACCGCCCCGGCCCTGCTGGTGCGGGGCACCCTGGAGCGGGCCGAGGGCGTGGTCAACGTGGTGGCCGACCGCCTGGAGCTCCTGCCCTTGGGCGGACCCCACCCCAGCCGCTCCCGTGACTTCCACTGAGCCCCGGAGCTTCCACCCAGGCCGAATGCCGGGGCGGGGGCCCGGGTACACCTCCGACCATAGGTGTACGACAACAAGGAGGAACGCTGACATGGATGTCCACTGCCCGTATCGCACCATCGGTGGGACCACCCGAGGGCGTCAACTAGCGGCCGCAGGGACCCTTCTCCTCGGTGCCGGGGCCTGCGCCGTCGCCACGCTGGCGGGCTGGCCCTTGTACCAGGTGCTGCTTGTGCTCGGAGCGGTGGCCACCTTGGCCTGGCTGATCGACGGGAGCAGCCAGCGCATCATGGGCCCGGCGCTGACCGCCCTGGCCGTGGGAGGAGGCATCACCCTCTACACCGCCCTCGGCACGGAGAAGGGCCTCGGCGAGCACGGCATCGTGTATCCCTTGATCGGCGCCGCCTTGCTGGTGGCGTCGTTGTTCAACCCGCTCGCCATGAGGGGAGCGGGCACGTTCCTGCTCATCGTGGCCGTGGTCGCCCAGGTCGACACCCCGTGGAGCCCAGGATGGACCCTGGTGGCGGTCTTGGCCCTGTGGAGTGCCTGGGAGTTCGCTCGCATCGCCCGGAGCGGCAGCGACGACGACGTGGTGCAGCGGACGGAAACCCCCGCTGCCAACGGCAGTCGCACCCGGATAGCGGCCGGCGCCAGTCGCTAGACCGGTAGGTGGCCTCCGGTTGGCCAGCCCTCACTCCAGGCGATCGGCGGGGCCCCCGTCGCAATCGGCCAACACCTGCCAAGCGCCCGCCCGGGCCACTTCACGGAACCCATCGGGCGCGGCCGGGGCCGGCGGATCGCCTGGGTGCAGCGCCGACCGGAACACCACGCCAGGTGCCGCCGGCGCCTCGTCCGGCTCGACCCGGTGCTTGGCTACGCCGAGGTGGTGGGCCAGGAGGGGACCACGCAGGGCCCCCACGTAGAGCTGTCCGCAGGCGAGGACGGCGCCGGGGCCCCCCACCCCGGCCGCCGCCGTCGCCAGGTCGGCCTGCAGCTCCCACTGGTAGGCCTGCGCCGAGCGCAGCTCCACGAGCTCACCGAGGCGGGGCACGACGGTGCCGACGACGAGCAGGACAACCGTGGCGGTGGCCAACTGAGCCCGTCTACACGCACGTCCTTCGGCGATTGCACCCGACCCCGGCACCACCCGCCCGGCGGCTGCCAACGGCTCCGATCTCGGCTCTGGCGCACCGTCGGCCACCACCGCGCCTGAGGCCGGCCCCGAGACGGGGCCGCTCACCGTCGGTCCTGACGCCGGCACCATGTGGCGAGCGGCCATCACCAGGCCCGATGCTCCGCTCAGGGCGACCAGGGCCGCACCGGGCAGCGCGTAGCGGGGTTCACCAGAGAACCCGGCAGCCGACATCACGGCGACGAGGCCGATCCAGGCCAGTCCGACCGCGGCGGGCACCAGGAGCGCTCGTGCAGCACGGTCGTGGCGAAACCACGCTCGCCAGCTGGTCAGCGCGACCCCGGCCCACAGCGGCCACAGGGGCAGGGCCAGCGCCGCCCGCAGAGAGGCCAGCATCGGGTTATCTGACAACGCTGGTTGGCCCGGATTGGGGATGCGGGCCCGGGCCGCCGAGCGCAGGGCCTGGCCTGATCCCACCAGTTCGGGAAGGATCCAGGCGGCGGGGACGAGGAGGATGGCGGCCACCAGGAATGGCCGGTCCTGAGGGCGGCGACGCCAGGCGAGCAACCCGGCGACCAGCAGGAACGGCCACGTCTCCACCCGCACGAGGCCAGCGGCGACCCCCCACGCCAGCGCCCAGCGAGGACGCCCGGCTCGCCACGCCTCCGCTGCACCCAGGACCAGGGCCAAGAGGATGCCCTCGGACCACCCGGCGGCAGCGAGGCCGAGGTAGCTCTCGCACAGGACCACCCCGAGGGCGGCGAGAGCACCCGCTGCGGCAGAACCGTCGGCCAGACGGCGACCGATGCGGAAGGCCAGCACCACGGCCAGGGCCGCACCGGCCCGGGCCAGCAGGACCCACAGCCACGGAGCGATGGTTCCGAGGGGGGCGAGCAGGGTGCAGACGGCGACGGGCAGGGGCTTGAACGACGGCCCCTCCAGGGTGTTGAGATCACCGCCCAGCACCTGGTCGCCCCAGAGGAGCCAGGCCCACGGGTCGTAGGAGGGGGCCGGGGCCACGAGGAGGAGCGACACGGCGGCCACGACGAGCGAAAGGGCCACGACCCGGCGCATGCCGGCCAAAGGTAACAGACTGTTGTAGGCCAGCCTAATATTGGCGGTATGGAAGTCTTCTACCTCAACCGTCGAAAGACCGGCATCCTCGGAGTGGCCCTGCTCCTGGGCCTGGCCGGCTGTGGCACGGGCGCCTCGACGGCGGCGCCCTCGCCCCCCGCTCCCGACGTCGCCCCGGCTCGCCACTTCGACGTCGAGCGCATCGTCAGCGGACTCGATCGTCCCACGTTCGTGGGCTCGGCCCCCGGCGACCCCGAGACCCTGTGGGTGCTGGAGCAGCCGGGCCGGGTGGTGCGCCTCGCCGACGGTCGGGACCGTACCGTCGTCCTCGACCTGAGCGACCGGGTACGTACGGGCACCGAACAGGGGTTGCTCGGCATCGCCTTCCACCCTGGCTTCGCCACCAACCGGCGTCTGTTCCTGCATTGGAACGACCTGGACGGCGACACGCGGGTGGCGGAGTTCCGGGCTCGTCCCGACGGCACTGCCATCGAGCCCGAGCCGGTTCGCGAGCTGCTCTTCGTCGACCAGCCCGAGGCGAACCACAACGGCGGCCAGCTCGCCTTCGGGCCTGACGGGCGCCTCTACCTCGGCTTGGGCGACGGGGGAGGGGCCTTCGACCCCGAGCGCCGGGCCCAGGATCCTGCTGGGCTGCTGGGCAAGGTCGTGGCCGTCGATGTCGACGGCCCGGCCCCAAGCTGGCAGGTGGTGCTTCGAGGCCTACGCAACCCCTGGCGCTTCTCCTTCGACCCGGCCCTGGCCGAGATGTGGGTGGCCGATGTGGGCCAGGACGAGTTCGAGGAGGTCAATCGGGTCCGCCTCGAGCTCGACGAGGCCCCCAAGAACCTGGGGTGGAGCGCCTACGAGGGCCACGTCCCATTGGCGGGCCATGAACTGGTCGCCGGCGGTGACCTCGTCTTCCCCGTGGTCACCTACACCCATGACGAGGGCTGTTCGGTCACCGGCGGGTTCGTCTACGGCGGGGCGCAGCTTCCCAGCCTGGTCCGACGCTACGTCTACGGCGACTTCTGCTCGGGGACGCTGTGGACCCTGGCGGGCACACCCGAGGGCGGAGCCATCGACGTCCAGCCGGAGGTGGCCAAGGTGCCCCAGCTCACCCACATCGGCCAGGACGGCGACGGCGAGGTCGTCTTCGCATCGGCAGCGGGTTCGCTCTATCGGGCCGTGCCACCGGTGCCAGAGCCGGGGAGCTGACCGACCGCCGCCACCAGCGAGTCGATCTCCTCCGCCGTGTTGTAACCGTGGGGGGAGAGGCGCACACCCCCGCCTCGGGGGGAGGTGACGATGCCCTTGTCGAGCAGGCCGGCGTGGACGGCCGTGGCCTCGTGGCCGTCCAACTCGAAGGTCACCACGGCCGAACGACCTGCCTGCGACCGGTCCGAGAGGATGGTCGCCCCCACCTCGGCCAATCCGGTGCACGCCCGCTCGCACAGGTGGTCGACGTAGCCCCAGACGCACTGAGCACCGGCCCCCGCCAAAAGGCCGAGCGAGGCGCCCATGGCGTGGATGCCGGCCTGGTTCTGGCTGCCGCCCTCCAGGCGGCGGGCGCCGTCGTCCCACACCAGGGCCCGGTTGTCCCACTGCTCTCGATGGGCGACCGAGTTCCAACCCGGCTCCAGAGGCCGGAGAAGGTCGAGGCAGTGCTCGGCCACGTAGAGCACGCCGATGCCCTCGGGACCGAGAAGCCACTTGTGGGCGTCGGCCATGGCGAAATCGACGCCCCAGGCGGCGAGCTCGGCGGGCACGACCCCGAGTCCTTGGATGACGTCGACACAGAGCATCGCCCCAGCGCTGTGGCACACCGAGGCCAGGGCGGCCAGATCGGTCCTCCAGCCCCGGCCGAACTGGACCCAACTGGTAGCTACCAACTTGGGGGGCGGGCCGTTGGCAATGACGGTGGCGAACGCGTCGGTGGGCAGGCACCCACCCGGCCCCTCAGGAGGAACGAGGTCGACGACGACCCCCAGGTCTCGCAGCGCCAGCCACGGGTACAGGGTGGACGGGAACTCGAGATCGGGCACGACCACCCGGTCGCCGGGGCGCCAGGTGAGGCCGTTGGCCACGAAGCCCAGGCCCTCGGTGGTGTTCTTGACGAA
>JAUJLZ010000184.1 GCA_030447125.1 Acidimicrobiales bacterium | reverse complement strand
CGAGCGTCTCGCACAGCGCCTCCTCGCCCTGGAGCACCTGGGCCAGCGACACCTGCAGGCGGGCCACGATGGTGAGGCTGCGTTCGGGAGCGTCGGTGGCTGAGGCGTAGGAGTCGATGGCCGACGCCTCGAGGGGCAGGTCGGGGCCACCCACGCCGGCCAGCTCGGTGGCCAGCAGGAGCAGGTCGGGGCCCTGGGGGAGGGGTGGCAGGGCCCAGGTGAAGGTAAGCGGGAAGTGGTACTTGTCGGGCGGGTTGTCGCCGTCGTCGAGGGCCATGACGGCATCCTCGAAGGCCAGGAGAACCCGAGGGTCGACCTCGAGGGAAAGATGGAGGTCGAGGGGGCCTTCACAGCCCTCCTCGGGGTGGAGATCGACCTCCCAGGCCTGGCGCAGGGAGTACGTCTCCACGAAATGCCGTTCGTCGTGCACGTGGAACGTGTGGTCGACGGCATGGTCCTTCAGCTCGGCCACGTATCCCGGTACATCTATGACGGCCACGTGGCGAGGGTACCGGCCCCGTTCGGGTCGGGCCCCTCCCACTCTGTCCCCACCGCACGGCTACCCCGATGGTGTGCCTCCGGGGGTACCGTCGCCCGGATGACCGACGACGCGCTCCTCGACGTGTTGGACGAGGCCGTTCTCGCCGTCCGTCACCGCCTCGACGAGGTCGACGACTGGGGGTCGGGCACGGCCCGTCCTGGCCAGTACGCCATCGATCTGGTGGCCGACGCCGCTGCGCTGGCTGTGCTGGTCGGCCACGGCCTAGGTGTGCTGAGCGAGGAGTCGGGGAGGCACCACCCGGAGCGGGAGGTGGTGGTGGTGCTCGATCCCGTCGACGGCTCCACCAACGCCAGCAGGCGCCTGCCCTGGTACGCCACCAGCCTGTGTGCAGTCGACGGCGACGGCCCCGTGGTCGCCCTGGTGGTCAACCAGGCCTCGGGAGAGCGATTCGAAGCGGTGCGAGGTGCCGGGGCTCACTGCGCCGGCAGGACCATGCGAGCATCGCACTGCGGGGAGATGTCCGAGGCCATCGTGGCGGTCTCCGGTCTTCCCGCCACCCACTGGGGCTGGTCTCAGTACCGGTCACTCGGGGCCGCCGCCCTGGACTTGTGCTACGTGGGCGACGGGCGTCTTGACGGCTACGCCAGCACCTCGCCCCACGCCCTGGGCCCCTGGGACTACCTGGGCGGGTTGCTGATCTGCCGGGAGGCAGGGGCGGCGGTGGTCGACGTTGGCGGGCGGGAACTGGTGGTGCTCGATCATGCAGCCCGGCGCTCGCCTGTGGCCGCGGCCACCCCGGTGCTGCTCGACCAGCTCCTGCAGGCCAACGGAGGTCAGGTAGCACGTGGCTGATAGTCGGTTGCGGGCAAAGGCCCACCTCTTCTTGTTGCGCCTGTACCGGCGGCTGCCGCGGGCGTCACGGCTCTTCATCGTCCATCGCATGACGCCGTCGTTCACGGTGGGCTCGATCTGTGTGGTGGAGCGACCTGATGGCGCCCTCCTGCTCGTCCGCCACTCCTACCGGCAGCGGTGGGGCTTTCCCGGGGGTCTGGCCAACCGGGGCGAGGAGGCCGCTGATGCCGCCCGGAGGGAGGCGAACGAGGAGGTCGGGCTCACCGTCGAGTTGGTGGGCGAGCCGGCGGTGGTGGTCGATCCTGGTCCCCGCCGGGTCGATGTCGTCTTTCAGGCCCGGGTGGACGACGGAGCGACAGCCACCCCGTGCTCGCCCGAGATCGTCGAGTTGCGCTGGTTCCCCCCTGCAGAGCTGCCCGAGCTCCAGCACGAGGCGGCAAGTGCCCTGATCGCCCTGGCCCGGGCCCGGGGTCCGGCAGGCCCCCTAGGCTGAGCCCACATGTCGACCACTGCCGCCCCGTCCTGGAGCATCGAACCGGTCGGTCCCCTCCAAGGAGATGTAACCGTTCGTGGTTCCAAGAACGCCGTCACCAAGCACATGGTGGCGGCGGTGATGGGGGACTCTCCCAGCACCATCAGGAACTGCCCGCAGATCGGTGACATCGAGATCACCGCCGAGATGCTGCGTTCGCTCGGGTGCCTGGTGGATGTCGCAGGGGACACCGTGATGGTCGAGCCCAAGGCCATCGACGGGGGTCGGGTACCACTGTCGTATGGGGGCCTGAACCGCATCCCCATCCTCCTGGTCGGACCTCTGCTGCACCGTATGGGGGAGGTGTTCGTTCCCCTGGTGGGAGGCGATCGAATCGGGACCCGACCTCTCGACTTCCACGTCTCGAGCCTGGAGGCCATGGGCGCTGAGGTCCGCATGACCCCCGACGGCCTCGAGGCCAAGGCGCTGCGCCTCCATGGGGCTCGCATCCGCCTGCCGTTCCCCAGTGTGGGCGCCACCGAGACGGTGCTGCTCACTGCGGTGTTGGCCGAAGGGCGCACGGTGGTGGAGAACTCCGCCGTCGAACCCGAGGTCATCGAACTGGCCCTGTTCCTCCAGCGGATGGGAGCGCGCATCGAACTGCGACCCGACCGTCGGTTCGTGATCGAGGGGGTTGACCACCTGCGGGGGGCCGAACACCGGCTCGACGGTGACCGCATCGAAGCCTTCAGCTACCTGGTAGCTGGCTTGGTCACGGGTGGGCGGGTGCGGGTGCATGGCTGCGCCCAGGGGCGACTGGTCACGGCCATTTCCACCCTGCACCGCATGGGCGCCCGCTTCGAGATCACCGACGACTGGTTGGCGGTGTCGGCTGGACAGCTGCGTCCGGCTGTGGTCCAAACCGACGCCCACCCAGGGTTCATGACCGACTGGCAGCCCCCGCTGGTGGTGCTGTTCTCCCAGTGCGAGGGCATGTCGGTGGTGCACGAGACGGTGTATGAGGACCGCTTCCCCTACGTGACGGCCCTCCAGGAGATGGGGGCCGAGATCGAGCTGTTCGATGCCTGCCTCGGTGGACGGGACTGCCGGTTCAACGAAAGCACTGCCATGCACTCCGCGGTGGTACGGGGCCCCTCGGCTCTGCAGGGGGCGGAGATCAGCGTGCCCGACATCCGGGGCGGCTTCGGCTATGTGATCGCCGCCGCCGCCGCCGAGGGGCCTTCCCTGCTTCACGACGTGCATCACCTGGAGCGCGGCTACCACCGGCCGCTCGAGGCCTTCGCCCAACTCGGCCTCCACATCAGCCGGGAGGCCCCGTCTTTTCCGTCGTAGGCTTCGGTGTGCGCCGTTGTGGCGCGCCGGGGGCGCTTAGCTCAGCTGGCTAGAGCACCTCCCTTACAAGGAGGGGGTCGGGGGTTCGAGTCCCTCAGCGCCCACGGTGAAACTGCTGTTCAAGGGCTATAAAACGGATTTCGGGAGCCCGACCAGCAGAGCTGCTGCTACTGGGATGCTACTGGTTCGGCCAGTAGCGAGGTAAGGCGTGGTGATGCGCGGGCACGTGCGGGAGCGCAAGCCAGGGAGGTGGTGGCCGGGTTGGTCCCGATGCCGTTGGACCAGACCTGGAGCAGTGGCTGCGGGCAGACCTTGGTGTCGCCGACGCGGATCTCTCTCCTTTTCCTCCTGTTGGGTTTGCCTTGGCTGCGCTACCCCGGCATGGACCTGCACAAAGTCGCCCCAACGCCAGAACCATCTCGAGACCGCCGCAAACTGCGGCTATTACGGGATGGTTGCCGGCGACGTCCTCGTGCTTGTACTGCTGGTCCGCCAAACCGCTACGGGTCGTGGCGGACGCGACCGTTCTCGGGCACAGGCACCGCGCGCTTCAGCACAAGCGTGAAGCAGGCGCCTCCACCCTGCCGGTTGTCAGCGCAGAGCTCTCCGCCCTGCAACCTGATGGCGAGAGATCGAGCATCAACTCGAGGCGCCACCGCTGGGGGAACGACGAGGCGACCCCAACATGGCGCAGCGTTGTGCCGTCGTAGAGCCCGAGGAGCAGCGACCCCACGGTGCCGTCGGGGAGCACCCGCATCCCCGCCACCACACAGTCGGCCGTAGCGTCGCCGGGAGTGGACAGCGGCACACGGTTCATGGAACTACACCGGTCGGGCACGTTCGTGATGGTCAACGTCGCCGACGCAGGAACCGCGCGGGCCGTCTGCGACGCGGGTGCTGCGGCCATCTCAACGACGAGCGGAGGCCATGCGGCCACGATCGAACGTCGCGACGCTTCGGGCGACGTGACGATGGAGGAGCACGCGCGGCACTCCGAGGTGCTTGTGCGCGCTGCGTCCGTGCCGTGCAACGTCGATGCCGAGAACGGCTATGGACACGAGCCCGAGGACATGGCGGCTGCGGTACAGCGATTCGCGGAGACCGGAGCGGGTGGGATGGGAATCGAGGACTGGTCTGGGGACCAGGAGATCGGACTCTACGACCGCGCCCGTGCCATCGCGAGGATCGAGGCCGCTGTCGAGGCAGCACAAGCGCTCGAACGTCCGTTTGTGGTCACCGGACGCACCGAGGTGCTCCTCTACGGTCTCGACGGAGGGATGGGCGAAGCACTCGCTCGCCTGCAGGGGTTCGCCGAGGTCGGAGCGCACTGCCTGTACGCGCCCGGCACGTGGGACCTCACGTCGATC
>JAUJLZ010000027.1 GCA_030447125.1 Acidimicrobiales bacterium | reverse complement strand
CGACGGTGAGCCGGCCTGTAGGCGGGGGACAGCCCTGGGGGTTTCGGACGCCTTGTGTTAGCTGCGGAAACCTACGCTGACCAGCACTTTCGTCTCTTGACGCCTTGCGACGGTTGGGGCCGTTTCTCGAGCTCTTGCGGACAAGGTGCGGACAACAGGGACCACTACCAGCGCCACGGAGGCGGCAGCTTCTCGGAGTCGCCGGTCTCCGTGTTGAGGACCTCATAGTGGTCCACGTCATCGGTGCGTATGCCATCGGCACAGGCGCCACAGAGAGCCCCGAACGTCCCGTCTGGCCATCCCTCCGAGACAGTCTGCTCGTCTGGCGAGATGGTGCGGTCGCAGCGGTGGCACCTCAAGATACCGGCGTGCTTCCGAATCGCCAGCCAATGCTTCTGATCGTCTGTCATGCTCATAGGCGTCATCGTAACCCTACACCGTCATGTAATTACAACCCGCCACCGCCCAAGGTGCGCGCCATGCTTCGGAGCCGTGGACCGTCAGCCGCCCGTCAGCCGCCCGCAATGGCTTTCCCATGCCCGCCACTTGACGATTCGATGAAGATGTAATTACGATCCTGTCATCATCGGGTGGCGTGAGTCGGCGGGGGCCTCGCGCCGGACACAAGAAAGGGGCCCCTGAGATGGCGAAGGCTGATGAGATTACCGTGTCGTTCCCAGAGGTGGGGAGGCCAAACCGGTTTGTGCCCATCGTGTTTGACGGCGATCACGTCCTCACGGCGGGCCTGGTAGGCACGTCGAAGTTGGCGACCATCACAGTGCAAGAGGCGTCACGTCGCCTGAGCGCGGCCGCTGCTACCGGTAGGCTCAGCGCCTACCACATACTGCGCGATTCTGAGAAGGACGCGGTCGTCGTGGAGTTTCGGGAAGGCGCTGCGCAGCGTGCGAGCGAGCTCGAACGTGACGCGGTGGACGTCAACGGAGAGCCCTGGATGAGCCTCTTGTACGGGGCCGGTAGGGAGCTTGAAGGCGTAGTGGTGTGGCACGCGAGTCGTTGGCTTTCGGTTCCCGTCAGCTAGCACCCCGCCGGCTGTTGCAACTCAGGTGTGCCGGCGCCCAGTTGCTCGGGACGTTCAGGCCGCCGGCGGCCAGGGGCGTCACGTGGTCGAGGGTGTCGGCGCCGGGCTTGCCACACAGCCAGCACGTCGGCCCGGTGGCCTTGACCACCGCTCGAGCGCGCCGGTACTCGGCGTCGGCGTAGGCCGCCCTGTACGCCGGCCTAGCGGCCTCCTTGGCCCTCTGGCAGTTGGCGCAGCGTGAGCCGGCGGCCAGGCGGCCACAGCCCAGGCAGGGCCTCACGCGAGGTGGGTGACCAGAAGCACCTGGAGCAGGATGAGCACGAACGGGGACACCAGGGCTCCCACAGTCAGGCGGAACAGGGCCTTGTGGTCCTCGTCGTGCTCGTCGACCTCGCTGGCCACGTCCCGTACCTCGCCCTGGAGGGCCGCCATGTCGGCGGCGTGGACGGCACGCAGGACGTACAGCTTCTCCTGGCGCTCGACCACCTGCGCCAGCCGGTTGACCGACCGGACGAGCTCGCCGATGGTGATGTCGTTGTCCATGGCGGTCACCAGGCTTCCAGCGGCCGGGAGCCGGTCCGCACGGTCCAGGTCTCGCCCACGCTCGACGTCCAGGTCGTGGCCGCCGTGCCTACGCCGGCCTCGGTGGGGTCGAACACACTCACCAGCGGGCCGTCGATGCCGTTGCGGACCTCGGTCCGCAGGATGCGCCCGTCGAGAGGCTGAGCGGCGAGGCCGCCGGTGTCGTACTCGAAGCCCACGGTCACCGGGGCGGCGGTGTCCCGAACGCTGGTCGGGCCTGAGCCGGTGACCCGGTGCCAGAGCCTCCAGTCGGCGCCGTCGTCAGAGACGTAGATGCTGGCGACGAGAGGGTCGGTGCTGCTCGTGCCCAGGTAGAGCGTGGCCCTGAGCCACAGGGGCCGGACTCCCTGCCGACGAAGGGGCGGGCCGGTGACGACGCCGTTGATTCCGTTGGCCTGCGTCCACTCGAGGCGCGGGCGGTCGTCAATGAAGTGCAGGACGTAGGCGCTGTTCTGAAACCACTTGCCCACGAGCATGGGAAAGCCGGTGCCTCTCCAGTTGTTGCGGTAGAAGCGGGCCCGGATGTCCAGGTTGCCGGTGATGCTGTTCAGCGCCGTGTCGGGCGTCTCGGCGCCGCCGGTGGAGCTGGGCACGCTCATGCGGAGGCGCTGCTTGCGGGGCGGGCGCAGGCGCAGGCGGGTGGTGAACTCAGCACCGCCCTTGGCCTGACAGACGTGTTCGATCCCGATGACCTCGCCCTGACTGGTCACGACCTGACCATCCCAGGGACGCACGTACGCGGCGTCGACGCGGTTGTAAAGGTCGAGGGCGAGGGTGTCGTCGTAGCCCACGCCGGTGTGGGACGGTGAGATGACCAGCTCGTTGACGTAGGGCTTCGGGGCCTTGCGGTAGTGGACGGTGCGCTCGGCCAGGTGCCACATGGCGGAGGGGCTGTTGAGCGGCGACTCGATGAGCTCCAGGCGGTGCTCGCCCTGCTTCTTGCTGGCGCCGGTGTCGTGGAACGCCACCTTGGTCCCGACCTCGTTGGCCACCAGGCAGTGGTTCACGACGTCCTCTCGAGCATCGGTGACGGCCACGCGGCGCACCGGAACGCCGGCGGTGCCGGCGGCTCCGTAGGTCCGCAGGGCGGCGCCGGGAGCCGACGTCTGGCGGTGGGCGTACTGGAGGGTGCCAGTGCGGTCCACCCAGCAGCGCCCGTCAGCGCCCTCGACGAGATGGCGAATGGGCCGCAGGGAGGGATAGTTGCCCAGCGTGACCGGCAGGCACGTCACGGCGTTGACGCCCAGGAGGTAGGACTTGGCGATGCCCGGGGCCACGATGTCGAGCAGCTTGGTGAGGCGCTGGTCGGTGAAGTCGCCGGACCACGGGAACACGATGTCGTTGTGGATGGTGTTCATCTGGCCGGCGGTGATGAGCACGCCGTTCCAGATGATGAGCAGGCCGAACTCCGCCGAGTTGCCGCGGCCCAGCTCCCATCTGTCGCCAGACGGCACGGCGGTCAGGGCGCCGTGAGTGACCGATCCGGTGAAGGTGCCCTGTCCGCCGTAGGCGCGCAGCGTGCTGCCGTCGTCGGTCCACATGAGCGGGCGGGCGGTGTCGTCGTCCATCTTGTGGGCGCCGTCAAACCGTCTGACCCCGGTGGAGTCAGTGACCAGACCTCCGACGACCGTATCGGCGCCGACCACATCGCAGAGGAGGACAACGTTCGACACCGGATCATCGCGGAGGACCGTCCGCAGGTTTCCGCCCTCCCGGATTCGGGTCATGACCATGACCGACCAGGGGGGGCTGTTGTAGGCGAACGCCCCGTTGGGCAGAGACAGGGTGCGGGTAATGCCGCCGGCCTGGTGGCCGTAGTTGCCCTCAACGAAGGGCACCAGGTCGCCGGCCCTCGCGGGGTTGCCGATGGGGCTGCCGGACCAGCCGCCCACGGTGTCGGATATGGACGTCCCGGAGAAGCCAGCCTCCTCGTTCATGGGGTAGACGCTGGAGGGGCGCGGGTACTTGACGCCGCGGGCGAGCTCGTACTCCACGACCGACGCCGGCAGCCGGCTAGTGCCCAGCAGGGCCAGGAAGTCCCGCACCACCAGCTCGGTGCTGGCGTCCGTGAGGGACTTGGTGAAGTTGACCGGCCACGCCTCGACGTTGCCCCGGAAGATGACCTGGGTGCTGGCGTCGGCCTTGACGTGGACGAGGCGAAGCTGCCGGCCAGTGGTGAGCAGGTCGGCGTAAGGCGAGGCCGAGTAGGACGGGTCGAGGAATCCGTTGCTGTTGCTCAGGGTCAGCACCAGCTCGCCGGGCTCGACGGGGCCGTAGGTGTCCTGCTGGCCCCGGGTGAGCCGGAACGACTGGACGCCGTTGGTCCCGTCGATGCGGGTCCAGGCGGCCGGCGTGCCCCAGGCGGTCGGGTTGGTGCTGGCGTCAATCTCGACGCGCAGGCTCGGCAGGGTGGTCATCTCAGCTTGCTCCTGACACGTAGTCCCGCTGGCCGTTGTGCTTGGCGACCACCCGGGCGAGCTCCCGGCCGTCGACGGTCAGGGTGATGTGGATGGGGCCGCCCCCGCCGCCCCCGCCGCCACCCCGCATCATGCGGCCGGCCAGGATGGTGCCGGCGCTGTCGGGAACGAACATCTCCTCGGCGCCGGTGCGGCCGACGATGTAGGGCACGCCGGCGTCCACTGGCCCGCCGCTGTGACGCTTGCCGGGGCCCTTGGACAGCCCGCCGCCGTCGCCCTTGCCGTCCCCGCCCAGCAGCCGGTTGACCCAGCCGCCCGCCTTGTTGATGCCCCCGGAGATGCTGTCGAGCACGCCGGCGGCCTTCTGGCCCATGTCGTAGACCTTGCCGAGGAACTCCACGGCGGCCTTGAGCTGGCCAACCAGCTCCTTGATGGTGTCGGCGGCGTCCTTGGCGCTGTCGGACAGGCCGGCGGTCTCCTCCTCGGTGCCGAACATGGCCGTCCCGACGTCGGTGACCCACTTGGCGGCGTCCTCCAGCGCCGGCGTCAGCCAGACCGCCAGCTTCTCCTTCATGTCCGCGAACATGGCCGAGAGGCCCTGACTGGCCAGGTCGCCGTCCTTGACCCGCTGGTTGTAGACGGCCTGGGCGTCGGCGGACTGGCGGTTGACCTCCTCGAGCAGGATTTGCGCCTCGGCCTGCCGGCGGGCCTCGCCGGTCAGGTGGCCCAGGCCCTTGGCCATGAGGGCGTTCTTGATGGTCTGCTCACTGACCACGATGCCGAGGCTCTTGAGGCTCTCCCGCTCCCCGACCATGGCCGAGGCGATGGCGTTGATGCCCTCCTCGATGGGCTTGCCGGCGGCGACGGCCAGCGCCGTGCCCATCTGGAGTGCCTGGGTGGACATCTCGGCGGCGGCCTGCCGGGTGAAGCCCATGGGCACGAGCAGGTCGCCCAGGCCGGCGGCCAGGCCCAGCACGGCGTTCTCGCCCATGCCCATGGACTCGTTGATGCCATCGGCGAAGGTCTTGACGGTGCCGAGGGCGTCCCCGAACACGGTCTCGGCGCGGAGCTGGTACGCCTTGATGTCCTGGCCCAGGCTGAACATCTCCCCGCCGAAGGAGATGAGCTTGTCGACCGTGAAGGCCGCTGCCACACCGCCGGCAAAGCCCTTGAGGTGGCCCAGGGCACCGCCCTTGAACTTGGACAGCTTCCCACCCGTCTTGTCCAGCTCACCGCCGAAGCCCTGGGCGCCGCCCTTGGCCTTCTTCCAGGCGCCGTCCAGGTTCTTGGTGTCGCCGGTAAAGACGACCTCGACCTTTGCGGCCATGTCAGTCGAGCCCTGCCTTTCGGATTAGATCGTTGAGCTCCCGGGTGACGTCGGCTCGGACGCTCGGGGCCATGCTCTTGAACGTGGGGTAAATGGCCCGTCCGGCGGCCACGTAGGGCCGGCCGGCGGGGTAGCCACCGAACTCGTACGGGCCGGCGTAGGGCACGCCGGCGCTGCCCATGCGGGCCCCGGCAGCCCGCTGGGTGCCGAAGGGCTTGAGGCTGCCGGCCAGGCGTCCGGAGCGGCTGCGGATGCGCCCACGGGCAGCGCTGACCACCTTGTTGGCGGCGCGCTTGAACACGCCGTTTACTTCCCGCTGGAGGCCGTCCTCGACGGTCTTGAGGGCACGGGTCAGCTCCCGCAGGCCGTCGATGCGGATGGCGTCACCGCCCACCATGCCCTTAGCCACGGGCGTGCTCCGCCTTGAATCCCTGTAGCTCGTGCATCATCGCTTCCCACTTGTAGAAGGCGGCCCACTCGCGGAACTCGGCCTCGGACATGCGCTCCCGGAGCTCTCCCACGGTCATGCTCAACTCGCGGGCGAGGTGGAACTCGAAGTTGGCCCAGGTGTCAGCCCTGACGAAACCTGGCCTCGGTCTCCTCGTCCTGGCCGGGGAGCATCCTCGAGAGCTTGAGGATCGTGCCGCTCACCATGTCGACGGCCAGGGACATGGCGGAGTCCTGCCATTCGGCCACCTCGTCGGCGGTGAGGATGGGCTCGACGAGGCCGGCCACGAGGGTCCGGCGCTCCATGTCTCCCATGTCCTCGGCGCCTTGGACCTGGATGACCTCGGCGCGGGTGAGGCCCCGCACCTTGACGTCGCCCACCCCGGGGATGGTGACGGTGGAGTGCTCGACCACGCGGGTCTTGCTCAGGAGGGTGTCCTTGTCGATCACTGGGTCGCCCGGGTGACGTCGCCGTTCATCTGGAACTTGGCGGAGAAGGCGGTCATGCCGCCGACGGGAGAGGTGGTCTTGTAGGACGTGAGGATGGCCTCGACGGTCTTTTTGGGCTTGGCCAGGCCGGTGCCCTCCGGGCGGTAGTCGACCGTGCCGGCGCCCTTGCCGATGAGGCCGGACAGCACCTCGTCGATGCCGGCGGCCACGGCGTCGTACATGCCGGTCATGCTGATCTGGCCGTCGGTGTGGCCGACGGAGTAGGTCTTGGCGTTCTGGCCGGCGGTGGTGTTCTCCGCGACATCGACCTCCTGGTCGCCGAACTCGAACTCGTCCAGCCAGGTGGAGATGTCGACCGGCGTGCCGGCGGCGTTGTCCAGCAGGACCACTACGCCCTTGCCGTGAATCTTGCCCATGTCAGGTGTGCCTTTCTCGGTTGGAGTGGCCTACGCCACGACTTCGATGTCGAACTCAGCGCCCAGGTAGTCCTTGGCGGCGAACGTGTAGGCGCCCACGCCGCTCACTCGGGTGACTCGGGCGCTGTCCACCGCGCCGCCCAGGTCGCCGTCGAGTGCCTCCTTGATGTTCGAGGGGCCGGCGGCGTCGAGGTACTTGGCGAGGTTGAGGTGCGCCGCCCTGGCGTCGGCCTTGGCCGCCAGCAGGAGCACGACCAGGCGGTACGTGTCCCCACCACGGCCGGCGGTCAGGTCGAAGTCGATGCTGCGGGGAAGCTGGACCACGGCGGCCGGGGGCTCCAGGTTGCTGGGCATGTGGTCGAACACGCGCAGGCCGGCGATGGTGTCGAGCCGGGCGGCCACGGCCTTGAGGATGTCGACCAGGGTGGGCACCTACGCCACCATCCACAGGCGCCGAAGGTGGCGCAGCAGGTTCTCGACGTCGGGGTCGAGGCGGGACAGCAGGCGCATCTCGGTGCCCACCTCGGGCGAGCCGGCGATGCCGAAGGGGGCGTGCCGGCGCTGGACGAGGCGCACGGACTGGATGAGTGCGGCCTGGCGGACCTCGGCGGGCACGGCCGGCCAGCCGAACGTGGCGGTCACCTTCACGGCGCCGGCGCCGGTCGGCCAGGCGGTGCCACTCAGGTAGGTGAAGGGCAGGCCGTGGAGCTCGTTGTTGAGCGGGTGGAGCCGGTAGTCGGCCGGCGCGGTGAGCGTGCGGCCGTCGGCCTCGACCACCAGGCCGGTGGCCGTGGCGATGTCGTCCACCACGACGCGGCCGTTGGACGCCGTGGCGGTGTAGACCCGGGCCTCGACGGCGGCCGTCTTGTCGAACCGGCGGCTGGCGTAGGCGTCGACCAGACGGCTTGCCGACTCGGTGGCTAGTGCCACCACGGCGTCGTCGTTGGTGTCGGAGACGCCCAGGGCGGCCTTCACCTCGGCGTCAGTTACGTACTTGGCCACCCTGGGTCACCTCCTCCGGTTACTCGTCCTCGCCCTCGTCCTCGGGCTCGTCGTCGGTGACGACAGGCTCGGGAACGTTGGCGAGCTGGGCGGCGTCCGCTTCGGCGGCGGCGTCGGGGTCCAGGATGCGGACGGTCTTGTGGGACTGGGCGTCAGAACCGTCGGCGTTGCGGCTGACGATGGCGACGTGATCTTCGGGCATCGGTGTCTCCTTGTGGCTAGGTGGCGGAGGCGACCAGGACGCGGACGGCGCCGGCGTTCTGCACCTGGGCGTCGGCCCGCGAGAAGCCGATGAAGCCGGTCTGGTCGAACTCGGCGTACCGCTCGTTCAGGCGGCGCACCGCGATGGCCAGCACGTCACGGATGACGTAGGCGGCCCGGATGTTGCCGAAGGCGGCCACCTTGGCGTTGGCGGCGAAGGTGGGCATGGCGGCGTCGGTGATGACGGGGTAACCGTTGATGGTCGAGGGCGCACCCGCGGCCAGGCTCGCCTGCCAGATCGGTCGACCGTCGGCGTCCTTGATCTTGCGGGCCTTGGCGACCGTCAGGTCGTTCATCACCCACGAGGAACCCGCCCGGTAGGAGCGGTCGACGGAGTGCTCCAGGTCGATGAGGCTGTCGTAGGCGTTGGCCGAGGACGACCATCCGGTGGTCTGGCCGGTGGTCAGGGTCACGCCGGCGGTGGCGTTGGTCAGCAGGCCCTCGGGCTGGTTGGTGCCGGTCCCGGTGAGGAACAGGGGGGCCTGGGCCCGGCCGATGCGCTCGCCGAGGATGGAGCCCAGCTCGGTCTCGAGGTTGTACGCCTCGTCCTGGAGCAGCTCGTTGGCGACACGCACGAGCCTGGAGCTCCACTTGTACGCCTTGAGCACCTTGTTGCCGACCACGACGTCCTGCTCGAGAACGGCGGTGTTCTCGCCGATGAGCTCGCCGACGTTGCCGGTGTCGTCGACGGTCGGGTAGGGCAGCTCGTTGCCGCTGGTGGTCGTGATGACCTGCGCCAGCGCCCGGAGCCCGCCGAAGTCCTTGGTCGCCCGGATGATGGCGTCGCGGAAGCCCTCGGGGACGAGGAAGCCGCCGGCCGAGCCGGTGGCCACGCCCTGCGCTCGGGTCTCCATGTCGGTCGCTCGCTGGAGCCCGGGGCCGTAGATGCCGTGGCGAACGAAGTCCTCGAACGCCCGGTGCTGCTCGGACTTCTCGACGGCGGGGGTGTCGTTGGCCGTGGCCACGCCGGAGGCGACGGGCGCCGACAGGGCGGCCACACGCTGCGAACGGGTGATGGTGGCGTCGAGGCGGTCGTAGTCGGCGGCGGCCTTGTCGAAGGCGGCCTCGGCCTCGGCGGTCATCGGCTCGGTGCCGGCCTCGGTGAGGTAACGCTTCATCTCTGCGGCCGCGTGGTTGCGCCGCTCCAGCAGGTCGTTCACTTGGAGTCTCCTTGTGAGGTGGCGGCGAGCCAGGTGGCCCAGCGCTTGATGTCCCGGCCGCCGGCGGCGGTCAGGTCTTGCGGGATGGTGAGCGAGCGCACGCTGGCGCTCGTGCCCACGTAGGCCGGGATGGCCACGAGGCTGATCTCCACGAGGCGCCCGGCCTCCAGGGACCGATGCACCCCGCCGGCCCGGCGCTCCCAGCGGAATCCGTTGGCGGCCGGCAGGAAGCCGATGCTCAGGCCGCGCAGCTCGCCGGCCTCGACCAGGGCCCTGGCCTCCTCGCCGGCGGGGGTCTCGAGCAGCTCGGCGTCGACCTCCAAGGCATCGCCGTGGGTTAGCCGCACGCTGTTGTGAGCCAGCAGCAGCGCCGGCTGGTGCTCCCGGAACAGGGGCACGTTGAGCTCGGTGAAGGCGCCCCGGGTGATGCTCTCGTGGATGGTCTCGCCGGTGACCGTGGGCAGCGGTGACGCCTGGCCGTAGACCACGGCGCGGCCGTGGAAGCGGCGGCCGGTGACGCCGGCGTCGGCGAGGGTGAAGGCTCGGGTCTCCATGTCAGGCGCTCGTTCCACTCGGGGAGGCGTGGTCCAGCTCGGCCTGCTGCTCGGGCGTCAGGGGCGGCCGGTTCTCCATGGCGCGGGCCTCGGACGGGGCCAGGAAGCCGGCCCGGATGCCAACCTCGTGGGCGTCGTAGCGCTCCTTGGTCGTGGACTGGAGCAGGCCGCCACGGGTGAACTCGGCGTACTGGTCGTGTGGCAGCAGCTCCAGGGCCAGGCGCTCCTCGATGCGGGTCAGCCAGGGGTTCAGGGTGAACACGCTCAGGCCGCGCACCTGCTCGGACAGGCCGCTGCCCCACGACGTCGAGCCCTGGGCCTCGTTCAGCAGGTGGTTGGGCAGGCCGAAGATGCGGCCGACGTCCTGGGTGCTGAAATGCCGGGACTCGATGAGCTGGGCATCCTCGGGAGCGATGCCGATGGCCTGGTACTTGAAGTTGGCGGCCAGCACGGCCACCTCGTGCGCCTTGGCCAGGCCGGCGATGCGTTCGCTCATGGAGCGCTTGGCCTCGGCTGCCTGCTCAGGGGTCAGGGGCCCCTCAGTGGTGATGATGCCGCCCAGGTGGCTGCCCTGGGAGAAGAACTTGGCGCTGAACTCCTCGGCGGCCATGCCCACGGCGAGGGCCTGCCGGCACATGGAGATGGGCGACCAGCCGCGCACGCCGTCGTAGCCCATGCCCGGGATGTGGAGGATGACGTCGCTGCCCACGGTCTTGCGGGGCTCGTCGGTGCCGGGGACCTCGAAGGTCTTGAAGCCGTCGTGGTCGAGCTTGGGCGTGACCTGGTTGGGGGCCACGGGCAGGAGGCCCACGACCTCGCCCAGGCCGTTACGGACCTTGACGGCGTAGAAGTTGCCGGCCAGCAGCAGGTGAACCATGGCCAGCTCGACCAGCTCGAAGCGGGTGAAGGTCGGGTGCGGCCGGCGGAAGATAGCGGCCGGCGTCTCCAGGCGCCCGCCCTCAGCGTCCCGGTATGCCTTGAGCGGCAGGCAGGCAACGGCGCCGGACAGCAGGGCCACAGACCGCCAGACGGCGGTGAGCTTGGGTGCCGTGGTCTCGTTCACGGTGACGCCCGCGACCTGGCCGCCGCCGCCCAGGACCGTCACCAGGTCGGCGGACGTGAGCGGCTTGGCGGCCCGGGTCGCAGGCTCGGAGTGGCCCAGCAGCCAGGAGGTGACGCGGCCCACTCTCAACGAGCCTGGGGGGAGGACAGCACGTCCCATTCTACCAGACGCCCTCTCGCCGCCTCCGAGGGTCTGTCAGCCCAGGAAGATGCTTCCCGTGTAGACGGCCTCCCGGCGGTGGGTGGCCCGGTCGTGGGCGACGATGGCCGCCACGGCGGCGTCGATCTTGCGCTCGCTGTCCTTGTGCTCCTTGACGATCACGGTCCCGTAGGGCGTGGGCTTGGTCGTGCATTGGCGCAGGTGGCGGGCCAGCACCTCGCTGCCGTCGTGGTGCAGATCGCCCACGACGACGGCGGTGTAGAACCGGCTGGCGGCCTCGGCGGCCCGCTGGCGGGTGTTGGTGGGGAACTGGACGACGACGGCCTCTCCGTAGTCGGCCTCCAGCTCCTCGAACTCGCGATGCCAGCCCGGAGGGTCGTAGGCGAGCTCGACCACTCTCCACCTCTTCATGGACGCGTGGATGGCGTCCATGACCTCGTACCGGGGCACCTGCCACGAGGGGTCAAGCGGCGGGCGCTCCCACACCTTGACCACGAACACGTAGCCGTCGAGGGTGCAGCCCACCAGCGCAGTGGAGTCTCGGTTGTACGAGCCGTCGAAGCCCAGCACGACCTCGGCGCCGGCCTCGGGCCAGCCCTTTGGGTTAGCCAGGGCGTCCCACGTGCCGAGGGGCAGCCAGGCCACGGAGCTGGCCGTCCACTGGTTCAGGTAGTACCGGCGGAACTCGCCCTCGGCGACCTCGTAGAACCGCCGGCAGATGGCCTCGGGGTCGAGCCAGCCGCCGGGCCCCGCCGCCGGGTTGGCCTCGAGCACGGCTGCCATGAGGCCGGCGTCGGTGGTCAGGTCGTGGTGCTCGCTGGCGGTCCACCAGCGGTGGAACATGCGGGGTGACTTGCCACTCTGGCCGACTCGGTACAGCCGCTCACAGGGCGTGTCGGTGCCGGCCACACCGGCCGTGGTGATGTGCAGACCCAGCGTGCGCCG
Organism: Acidimicrobiales bacterium; assembly: GCA_030447125.1. The sequence goes on along the minus strand of JAUJLZ010000027.1, from coordinate 3,334 downwards.
GCGTTTGGGTAGGCCGTTGTCCAGGACCAGGCTCACCCGCTCTTTCTGCGGGCCTACCCACTCGTGGAACTCGTCCTTGATGACCACGGACGGGCGCCGGCCGTCGTTCGAGCCCGCCTGGGCGGCCACCCGGTACATGCGGCCCGGCTTGCCCTTGACGAGTATCTGCGTGTCCTGGGCGTCCACCATGTCGGCCAGGTCCGACTCGGCCAGCATGGTTGCGGCCGAGCCGAACACGAGGTTGGCCTGCTCGAAGCTGGCGGCGGCGACGGGCACGTCGGGCGACCCCGGCCGCTTGCTGGCCAGCAGCTCGTAGTCGCCGATGCCGGCGGCCAGGGTCGACTTGGCGTTGCCCTTGGGCATCCCGATGAGGGCCACGTCGTAGGGCCGGGCGTACAGGTCGACCAGCAGCTCTCGCTGCCAGTCCATGAGCTTGATGGGGGCGCCCCAGTACTCGCCCTCGGGGTGGCGCAGGTGGTCCTCGAACAGGCGGGCTACCCGCAGGCCCTCGCTCACGAGTCCAGGTCGAGGGTGGCTCGCTTGGCCTCGGCCAGCTTGATGCCCAGCCGGGCACGGGCCGCCGGCGTGATGCCGAGGCTGGTCTCGAGCCGCCCGGCGACCTTCTCCAGCGCCGTCCAGTCCTTGACGTCGTAGACGGGGTGCAGGGCCTCCAGGGCGTCGTACACGCGGCACAGGCGGGCGAGGACGGCGTGGTCGACGCTGGCCAGGGCGCCGGCCACGGGCGAGGCCCAGTAGATGGCCCAGGCGGCCAGGCCGTCGGGGCCCAGGCCGTCAGGCGCCGGCGGCCTGCCGGCGGGGGCGGCCACCTCGACGGCCATGGGTTCGTGACGGGTGACGCTCGACTCACTCGGAATCGGCCCACGTGTCCCCACGTCTGATTCTACTACATGACTTCCAATGCTATCTCACCCACTGCCGTGGGAACCTGCACGACATCGAAATCGAGGGGGACGGGGTGTGGGGGCGGCCAGGTTCCGAACTTTCGGACGGCCCGCCGGCCGGTTGGCGACGTCGCGGCGCTGTCTCACGTGAGACCAGCGCCGGCACACGTCCTCGACGGTCTGTGATCCGAAACACAGGTCGACGTCGACTGCTACACGTGTAGCTCCACCCGGCGCCGGCCGGCGGGGTGGCCGGGGCACCCGGGGGAGACTCGGCGGGCCAGCCGCCCACCAGCCCGCACCAGGCTCGACGTACGGGCCTACGGGGCTGGCGGGGTGGGGTCATGCCCGGGGGGTCATCGGGGTGGGTAGGGCAGGGGGGTTCAGGGGTGGGTTGGTACCGGGGGCTCACCAGACCGGGGTGGGTGGCTGGGCCTCCAGCGGGGTGAAGGCGGAGGGCTCGGCCATCTTGCGACGGTAGTAGTCCTGGCGCTGCTGCTCCGCCCGCTTGGCGAGGGCCCGCTGCGCCCACTGTCGGGGCAGGGTGAGCGTGCCGGCCTGGCACTGTCGGCACGTAGGGGCGTCGGCGTCTATGACGATGGCGCAGGGCTGGCAGATGGTCAGGTGCTCGGGCTCGGGCTCGGGCTCGGGTTGCGCCGGCGGTTGGCCGTTGTGGCCGTTGGGTGACTTGTCGTCCAGGCTCGCCGAGGGTGACGTACCGCCCCCCAGGGCGGGACGGCGCCCCGAAGGCGCCCCCCCTTGTATCTTCATGGGGTCTTTGTGAGTCCCGGACGGGGGGTCTGGCGTGCTCCGGGACTCAACTAACGGGTCCCCGGGACTCAGGTCCGTCTGTGTAGGTGAGTCCCGGGGACTCACTCGGGGCCTCGCTGGCATGGCGGCGTAGTAGCTGTTCGAGCGGGTGGACGGGCCCTTCTTGTGGCCGGCGTCGGTCTCGTCCCGGTAGACACGGAGCCAGCCGAAGTGCTCAAGGCAGGCCACCGCGTCGTTCACGGCCATGCGGCCCAGGGAGGCGTCGTCGGCCAGGGTGGCCTGGGACGGGTAGCACCTGCCGCTCCCGTCCATGCGGCCGGCGAGGGCGCAGGCCACCAGCTTGACCGTCTGCGGGCGCAGGCCCTTGCCACGCCGGGGCGTGCGGTAGTCGTTCAGCTCGTCCCAGTCCCGGCGAAGGATGGCCCTCTGCCACTCCCAGGGCTTCGCCTTGTGGCCGGGCTTCACGCCGCCCGGCGACGAGGTGCTGACTTGTGACCGCCCCCTTTGGACATCGCACCGCCCCGCTTGCCGGCGCACGCCGCGTGCATCCAGCCATACCGGCCTTTGAACATCGTCTGGCCGGTGACGATGGCCCCTCGGCAGTGGGCGCAGGTCCAGGCGGGCCCGCGCCCTCGCCGGCAGTAGGTCCCGACGGCGGCGCTCACGCCGCCGCCTCGCCGGCGAACTGCGCCTCGACCCAGGCGTCGACGTCGGCCCGGCGGAAGCGCAGGCTTCGGCCCATCTTGACGGCGGGGGGCATGGGCTTGCCCTCGTGCCGCCACGAGTAGATCGTGGCCACGGGGACGTTGAGCACGTCGGCCACGTCCTGGGTGGAGAGCAGGCGCTCGCTCACGCCGCTACCGCTTCCCGGGCCCGAAACTGGAAGGTCACCGTGTCGCCCCGCACGGCGGTCTTGACGCGCAGGCGGTCCCGCGTCGCCCGGTTGACGATGGACGCACGCATGTCTTTCGGGGTGAGGTGGAAGTCCTCGCCGTGGGTGATCTGGATGATGCGCCCGTGGCCGGTCTCATCGAGAGCGGCCCACTCGTGCCAGGGGTACACGGCTCGGCCGGTCTTGTGGTCGGCGGGGAAGCTATCCACGACGGTTGCCATCGGTGGCTCCTTCGGTCAGGTGCCACCGGGCCTGTCCCTGATGGCCTCCAAGTATACAAGGCCCCTACCGATGGTCTCATGTGAAACTGCCCCCTGGTGGATAGACCACCAGGGGGCAGGAGATGCAGCGAGCGTCGCTCTACTCGTAGACCAGGTACGGGCTGTCGCCCCAGTCGTCCAGGTTCTCGATGTAGTGAGCGATGGTCACCAGGAACCCCTGGCCGTCATGGATAAGGGCGGTAGCGACGATGCCCTGGAGGCGGGGGGTGAGCAGCCAGGCTTGGACACGGAACTTGTAGTGGTAGGTAAGGCCGCCCTCGGGTCCGTCCTCGTAATCCACGATGGCGGACTGCTGGGCAGGGATGACGGTCGGAGTAGAATCGGACATGTCGGCCTCCTAGGTAGGCGTGACCAGGCCCCGGGGTGTTACGGCACCGCCGGGGCCATCTCTTGTGGGTGGGTCGGAGGGACGGTCGAGGGGCTCCCGGCTGTGGAAAGCACCCCGTCGACTGCTGCCCTGGTGCGGTCCTCTGAGTCGGGCCAGAGGT
>JAUJLZ010000183.1 GCA_030447125.1 Acidimicrobiales bacterium | reverse complement strand
GGCCGACGGACCGCTCGATGCTGTCGCCCTCAGCGAGCTGACTGGCATCCACCCAAGGGGCGCTCGCGACTTCCTCGACGCCCTGGTGGCCCTCGGTTTGCTGGAGCGAAAGGACGGACGCTACGACAACACCCCCGAGACCGACTTCTTTCTCGACCGGCGCAAGCCCTCCTATGTCGGGGGGATGGCCGAGATGCAAAGCGTGAGCGGCTACCGGGTGTGGGCGGGATTGACCCGGGCGCTGCGGACCGGGGAGCCGCAGACCGACGCCAAGGGCAACTTCCGCCTCCTCTACGAGGACCCCACCCGGGCCCGCCGCTACCTGCAGGCCATGACCGCCGGGAGCCTGGCCTCGGCCCAGGCGATCGCCGCCCGCTTCCCCTGGAAAGAGCACCGGACGGTGCTCGACGTGGGAACGGCCCAGGGGTGTCTGCCCGTCCAGGTTGCCCTGGCCCACGGCCACCTCCGGGGCGGCGGCTTCGACCTCCCAGCCGCCCAGCCGATCTTCGAGGAGTACGTCGCGTCCTTCGGTCTGAGCGATCGGCTGCGCTTCCTTCCCGGGGACTTCCTGACCGATCCCCTGCCGTCGGCCGACGTCCTGGTCCTGGGCAATATCCTGTGCGATCTGGACCTGGACGGGAAGAAGGAGTTGTTGGCTAAGGCCCACGCCGCCGTGCCGGTGGGGGGCGCCCTCATCGTGTACGAGCCGATCATCGACGACGAGCGCCGGCACAACGCCTCGGCCCTGCTGACCAGCTTGTCTATGGTGCTGCAGAAGGGCGGGTCCTTCGGTTTCACGGGGGTGGACTGTCGCGCCTGGATGCACGAGGCCGGGTTCGGCGAGACCTGGGTCGAGCCCCTCGACGGTCCCAGGTCGATGGTGGTTGCGCACAAGACCACGGGGTGAGGGCGGCGAGCTGTCGGGGCTCCAGCGCCGTCACGACTAGTGAGAAACAGCATCGGGTCCGACGTCGAGGAGCCCTTCCAGAGCTCGTCTCGGAACTATGACCCGGCGACCCAGTTTGATGCTCGGCAGTTCCTTTCGGGCCACCAACTCGTAGGCGAATGCTCGCGAGACCCCGAGAAGCCTGGCAGCCTCCTCCACGGTTACGGTCAGTCGCTCACGATCCACTGGGCCCTCCTCGTCGTCGTCTCGCCTACGTGCCTCTATGCCCCTGAAGCGGGCGAGACCTCAGCGCGAGTTCCGGACGGCGAATTGGTTACCACCTACCGGGCGATGGGTTCTCGGTCGAATGCTCGAGCCCGCCGAAGCGCCTCAGGATCGATCTCGATCGCCGTGAGCTCTGGACCCGACCGGTGCAAGCGGGCAGCGACTGCGCGATCGAGGAGCGGCGGAGGAGCCTTGGGAAGTGCCTCACCGTCGAAGGGATCCAGGGTACGAGACAGGTAGACGTGGTTGGCCGAGCGACCCCTGGTGATGTCCACGTAGACCTCGGGTCGACTCGTACCCTCGTCCAGCCTGCTCGTCGACGCCTCGTAGGTGGCGCCTTGCACCGAGTAGCTGGTCACGGCATAGGCGTGGTCGAGTCCGACATCGACGCGCGAGCTACGGGGGAAGCGGTGCTCGTCGAAGAAGGAGCGGGGGAGGGTCACTGTGCCGATGCCGTCGAAGGCTACGGTGATCTGATCCTCCGCCGCCAAGGGTCGACGACAAAGCCCAACGACCCTCCCGGTCGCGCCGTTGCGAACGTACGCGGAGCGGTCACCTTGGACGTACAGGTCTCGGTTCCCTCGGCGGGCGACGACGCGATCACCGACGGCGAAGGCCCGTCCGCCCGCAGCCACCATCTCCTCGGACCCGATCTCCCCCGCGACCTGGAGCAGGCGGTGGGCCAAGCGGTTGAGCGCTCGTCGGATGTGGTTGCGGCGGTCGACCATCGGGTGGGGACGACCGGCCTGTCGCTCCTCCCACCATCGATGGAGGAGGTCGACGTGCACCTCCACGTCGCCCTCAACGAGGTGCAAGTGACCGGCGGCGTCGAGGAGATCGAGGGCCTCGTCGACACGTCCCTGGCGAAGGGCCTCCGCTGCGGCTCGGTCCTGGGCATGGGCAACTCGCTGGCTCTGGCGTAGCTCCGGCGCTTGGTCGGGGTGGCGTTCGCAGAGCACTCGGAACATCCCGCCGGCCGCCACGGAGCCGTGCTGGGCCGGGTCCCCGATGAGGCGCACCGCTGTCCCACACGCCTTGGCCAGGCGCAGTATCTCGGCGAGGTCACGATCGGAGATGGTGGACGCCTCGTCGACCAGCAGGACCGTGCGAGCGTCGAAGTCGTTGGCTGGCGTCCACGCCCGGGCCAGGAACCAGGCGACGGTCTCAGTGGGGACGCCACTCGACAGCGCCAGTTGGCGGGTGGCCTCGCCCTTGACCGCCGTGCCCACCACACGGAAACCGGCGGCCTGCCACGCTTCGGCCGCCGCCCGCATGGCCGTGGTCTTGCCGCTCCCGGCTCGACCGATGGCGCACTGGACCTGGTGCCCGCTGATGCAAAAGGCGCGGACCAGGGCGCGCTGCTCCTCGCTCAGCGAGGGGTGGCGGACGAGGGCAGCCTCGATCACCTCGGGAGCGGCGAGCGCCGCCGCCCGACCCAGCCCGCTCCTGTAGCCGCCCAGCACCTCGTGCTGCACGGCCAGGATCTCCCGGGTCGAGTAGAGCTGTTCCCGTCCGAGCTTGTCGTTAGCTTCCTCCCGGGCTGGAGATCGAAGCTTCACAACGTGCTGGGAGGCAAGAAACTCATCTGCAAGCTCGCTGAGTCGGGTAGCGGGCACGAGCAGCGGCTGCGGTCGCCCATCGTCGGCGGGAACTGCGAGGTTGGCCAGGGCGGCGACCACATCTCCTCGAGTGAAGACGGACGAGTCGGCGCACAGCCCGGTCGGGGCGGCCAGGGCGGCGAAGAGCTCCCGCGGGTCGGGCTCCGGAGGCGCTGCGGAGACTCGTCGAAGGCATCCGGCCAGCCGGTGCGGCGTGAGCTCCAGGGGCCCCGCTCGCTCCCACCACCGGTCGACCAGCTCGTCTGGGTCGACGTAGCGCTTAGCGGGCCGGGTGGACAGCACGGCGCCTTGCAGCTCGGCGATGCTCGAACCTCGGCCGATGGCCGCTTCCAGCTCGGCCAGGGCCTCGTCAATCTCGCCCCGGCGTTGGGAGAACTTGCGCAGGATCTCGTCGCTGATTCCGTCGACTTCCCAGCCGCCCTGGGGCCGGCGGCGCCAGCGCACACCGATCTTGTGGCTGAGCCGCCAGCGCATCTCGACGGTGGCCAACGCCGAGGCCTCGGGAGCCTTGTGGTACAGGCTCCGGGCATCCAGGGCGCGCAGGGTGCCGTCCTCGTCCACCACGGAGTTCGCCACCACGTTGTGGTGGTGGGGGAAGGGATCGAGGGCCCGGCTGGTGAGGTGGCGGAACGACGCCACCGTCCATCCTCGAACCGGCACCTGCTCACCCTTGGCCCGGGCGCAGGCGGCGTGGTCCTCCAGAAACGCCAGGCCGACGTCGTTGCCCGCGGCGATGGCGTCCAGGACTGTTTGTCGGGTCTGACCATCGCCCAGGAGTGCGAGGACCCCGAGTGACTTCTCGGTGGTCAGCGTGAGGTCGTAGCCGACCCGTACGGCTGGCGGCGTCCGCCGCCGGAGGAACTCCACGAGTTCCTGTCGCCGTACTCGCCAATGCCCCTTCACCCCGCGATGCGCCACCAGGTAGGCCCGCCGTGGCGTCCGGCCTTCGGCCAGGGCCGTCTCGATCTTCGGTCCATGGTGCTCCCAGCGCCGGCACAGCGAGCGCAGGTAGCGGGACGTGACGCCGGCCAGCCGGGCGGCCTCGGCCAGGGGCAGCGCATCATAGGGATCGCCGGTCAGGGCGATGGTGTGGGGACTCGGGCCCACCGATCGAGCTGCTTCGCACCGGGACAGCTCTGACTCAGTGACCCAGCGGGTGTCGTCCTCCCCGACGAAGGGGACCAGGTAGCTCCCCTCGGGCTGGTCGGGAACTCGCTCGCCGCCCACCGTCAGGTGCTCGAGCAGCCGGACTACGGCCAGGCGCTCACCCACGTCGATGAGCCGGGCCACCTCAGCTTGGGTCAGGCCGAGGACTGTGGCGGCGTCGCGCTCGTCGTAGAGAGCCTCGCCCACCGCGCTGCGGCGGGTCTCGGCTCCGACCCCGAGCTTCGGACGCCGGCCAGCTGATCCCTGGGCAGTGATGAGGCGTCCTCCCGTGTGAGGGTCCCGGCCTGCCAGCACTCGGGCGAAGTCCTCGGGATCGACCTGTCCGACGAGTCCCGAGGCGGTCGCACCCCGCCCCTTCCACTCGCCGGGCTCGTCCGATGAGTCGGCGTAGTAGCGGGACGGGCCCGCCGGAGCATCCTTGTCGGTCCCGGGCGGAGGTGGAGGTGCCGGTGAGGCGTTGAGGTAGCGGACGACGCGACCGACGACCTGGTCGACCGTGGTGCCCCCGGCCGAGCCCAGCGGGGTGATGGTGAACCTCACCGGGACGGTCCCGCAGGACAGGGCGCAGGTTCCCCGGAGGGGAACCTGCAAGGGTGTGTTTCACGGGACAGGGGGTTCGA
>JAUJLZ010000182.1 GCA_030447125.1 Acidimicrobiales bacterium | reverse complement strand
GCATCCCTCCCGCCGTGGCCCCGAGAGGGGAGTGGGTCACCATGAACGTCATCATCGACGACGCCGACACCGTGCCCGCCCTCGCCCCCTCCACGTCCCCGCGGGACTGGCACCCCAGCGCCTCGCTGGCGCCGGTCGCGTTGCTCCTCATCGTGGGGGCTCTGGCCCTGGCCGGGCGTGACGGCCTCACTACGGCGGAGGTGGTGCGGGCCGTCCTGGTGGTGGCCTGGGCCCTGGCAGGCGCCCTGCTCGTCACCAGGCGCCCGCTGCGGGCCCTGGGCCTGGTCGCGCTCGCCGGGGTGGCCGCCGCCGCTCTCGCCTGTGTGGCCGACGCCGCCCTGACCACGGGGTGGGCCGGCGCGCCGGCGTCGGTGGCCGAGCTGGTCCTGCCCCTGTGCGTGGCGCTGTTGCCGGCCACCGGTCTGCACCTGCTGCTCAGCCTGCCCCACGGGCGCCTCGGCTCCCGGCCCCGGAGGTTCGGCGCCTTCGTCGGCTACGGGCTCGGCGTGGGCATGGGCCTGTTCCTGTGGAGCCAGCGCCCCTCGCTTCCCACCTGGCCCCTCTGGCTGGCCGGGGCGCTCGCCCTGGCGGTGGGCCTGGCCCCGGCCAACCGGCGCTACGTCCGCAGCGCCGGCTTGGAACGCCAACGCCTCCAATGGCTCGGTTGCGCGCTGGTCGTGGTGGTGGAGACCGCTCTCGTCGTCACCGCCCTGGAGGTCCTGGTCGACTGGCCGCCCCGGGGTGTCCTGGTGGCCGCGGTGGTGAGCGCCCTGGTACCGCTGTCCCTGGCCGCCGGGGCGTCGGCCCGCCTGGTCACCAGGGTCGACCGGCTGCTGGTGCACACGGTGTCGTTCACCGGGTTGAGCGGCGTCGTGGTGGGGGTCTACCTGGTCGTCGTGCTGGGCCTGGGCCGGCTTCCCGACGACACCGAACGGGGCCTGTTGGTGCTGTCGATGGTCGCCGCGGTGGTGGCCGCCGCCGTCTACCTGCCCGCCCGGCAACGGTTGTCCGAGGTGGCCAATCGACTCGTCTACGGCGAGCGGGAAGCACCCGACACGGTGCTGCGTAACTTCGGCAGCCGCCTCACTCGGGCCATCCCCATGGACGAGCTCCTCCTGCAACTGGCCGAGTCACTGCGCAAGACCATGGCTCTGGAGGCGGCCGAGGTGTGGACGGGCTCGGCGGGCACGCTGGCCCGCACCGTCTCGGTTCCCGACCGCAGCCAAGACCAGCTCACCCTGGGCCCGGCCGAGCTACCCGTCGTCGTGCGGGCCGGGGTGTCGGGGCCGGCGTGGTTGGCCTTGTGGCTTCCTTCACTGCTCCGGGGACGCAACGACGCCCAACTGCGGGTGGCGCCGGTCACCCACTCGGGCGAGCTGTTGGGCCTCATCGTGGCCGAGCGTCGCTGTGGAGGCGACGCCTTCACCGATGAGGACGAGAGGGTGCTCACCGAGCTGGCCCGCCAGGTCGGCCTCGCCCTGCACAACGTGGCCCTCGACTCTGCCCTCCAGGCCAGCCTCGACGAGGTGCGCCGTCAGGCCGAGCAGCTGCAGGCCTCGCGGGCGCGCATCGTGGCCACCGCCGACGCCGAGCGACGGCGCATCGAGCGCAACCTCCACGACGGGGCCCAGCAACACCTGGTGGCCCTGGCCGTCAACTTGCGTCTGGCCCGTGACTTCGTGGGCGACGATCCCGAGACGGCGAGCGCCATGCTCGACGAGCTGGCCACGAGCATCAAGGACACCATCGTCGAGCTTCGTGATCTGGCCCATGGCATCTACCCGCCCCTGCTCATGGACAGCGGCATCGACCCGGCGCTGAGAACCGCGGCGGGCCGCAGCCCCCTCGAGGTCCAGGTGCAAGCCGAGGACCTCGGGCGCTTTCCCACCGAGGTCGAGGCCGCCGTGTACTTCTGCTGCCTGGAGGCCCTGCAGAACGCGGCCAAGCACGCGCCCGAGGCCAAGGTCAGGGTCCGGTTGTGGCGCTCGGCCGACGCCTCCGAGCTGCGCTTCGAGGTGGCTGATGACGGGCCCGGCTTCGACCCTGCACGAGCGCGCCAGGGCCAGGGCTTCGTCAACATGAGCGACCGTCTGGGCGCCATCGGCGGCACCGTCGAGTGGCACTCCACGCCCGGGCAGGGGACCACCATCTCGGGCTGGGTGCCACGCCAGCAACTGACCTGACCCTGGCTTCAGGCGCCGGTAACCGGGACACGCCCGCTCACCTGCGTCCCGTGGCCCGGACGTGACCGGACCTCCAGGCTGCCGCCCAGGACCTCCAGGCGGTCGCTCATGTTCCTCATCCCCGCCCCGCGCCCGGCCGCGCCGGGTTCGAACCCGTGCCCGTCGTCCTCCACCACCAAGACCAGCGCACCGTCGCCATCGACGAAGCGGACGCTGATCTTGGAGGCCTGGCCGTGCTTGGTTGCGTTCTGGAGCGCCTCGAGGCAGCAGAAGTACAACGCCGCTTCGATGTCCCTCGCGTAGCGCACAACGCCGTCGCCCTCGACCTCCACGGGTAGGTGCGACCGGTCGACGTGGGCACGGACCGCTGCCACCAGGCCGTGGTCGGCGAGCACCGGCGGGTAGTCGCCACGGGCGAGGGTGCGCAGGCTGTCGATGGCCTCGCCCGCCAGCTCCTCCATCTCGGCCAGGAGCGAACGCATCTCCTCGGGCTCGTCGTCGAGGACCTGGCGGGCCAGGCCGAGTTGCACCCGCAGCGCCACCAGGTACTGCTGGGCCCCGTCGTGGAGGTCGCGCTCGAGGCGTCGCCGTTCCTCGTCTTGGGCCGAGACCAACCGCTCCCGGGAGGCACGCAGGTCGTCAAGCCGACCGACCAGCTCCTCGGTCAGGCGCACGTTGCGCAGCACGTGGCCGGCCTGGGCGGCGAGGTCGGACACCAGCGCCACCTCCAGGGGCCTGATCGTCTCCCCCGCCCGGGTGCGCACGGCCAGGACGCCGAGGAGCTCTCCGTGGTGGTGCACGGGGATGGCGAGGTCATAGGTGGCCAGCAGGTGCGCCTGGTCGTCCTCGAGCGCCACCGTCCCCTCGGCGCACGCGCCCTCGGGCCAACACGCGCTGGCCCGCAGCTCCTCGTCGAACCTGAGCCACACCTCGGTCCTGGCGGCGCCGGTCGCCTCTCCCACGAGCTGGGCCATCTGGGCCAACAGCTCGCGGGTCCCGGGCCGCTCCCCCATCCGGCGCGAGAACTGGCGCAACACCTCATAGGGGCTGGCCCGGCGCCCGTAGACGACCCGGTTGGCCAGCTCCTGGGCCCGCCGACGGGCCGGCTCGAAGGCCATCGCCGCCACCGCGGTGGCGGCGATGGAAAGGACCAGGTCAGGCTCTTCCCCTCTGCCGATCACCGACCCCAGCCCGACCACGACGACCACGTAGACGAGCGTGACCAAGCCGGCCAGGGGCCCGAAGACGAGGGTCTTGTTGACGACGAGCTCGATGTCGAAGAGCCGGTGCTTGAGCACGGCGACGGCGGCGGCGATGGGCAGCGCCACGGGCACGACCTGGGCCAGGTTCTCCGTCAGCGGGTTGCGGTATCCCAGCGCGAAGAGGCTCCACCCCAGGGCCAGGACGACGACGACGAGCGCCCCGGCGTAGCAGACCCACTGGTACTGGAGGCGCCGTTCGCCGGTGGCCCGCCGGGTCTGGGCCACCAACGAGGCCATGGCCCCCAGGCCCAGGGCGAGCAGGACGAGGCTCCCGGCCAGCTTGAGCGACGGTGGGTCGAGGGGGAGGACGCCAAGGGGGTTGTCGACGAAGGTGTAGTTGGCCAGTCGCCCGTCGACGGTCATGGTGGCGACGGCGAAGGCGGTGCCGGCGCAAAGGAAGGCCCAGGCGAAGGGTCGCCAGCGATGGGAGGGCAAGCGACCATCGGGAAAGACGAGGAACATCAGCCCGGTCACCGTCCACCCCACGATCCAGATCCAATTGGCCAGCCAGGCGAACAGCCCGCCTGCGGGCAGGGCGCCGGGACGGGTGAGCAGCGCGTACACGGCGTAGCCGTCGGCCAGGACCCAGATCGCCATCGTCGTGCCGATGGCGATGAAGGCCCAGGCCAGAGGGGCGTGTGGCTGCCGGCGCACGATCAGGGCACCGAGCACGGGCAGGGTGACGAACAGCAGCGCCACCAGGGCCGAGGCGTCGCGAGAGGCGAAGTCGAGGGGCACCGGCGTGGAGAAGGTGACCACCTGCAGCGCCAGGCCGATCGCGGTCAGGGCCAGCGCGATCCCGGCGGTGGACCAGGCCAACCCCACGCTCCACCGCCGGGCGCCGATGCCTACGTCCACCCCCTCATGCTCGTCCATGTGGCCACCGAGGGGCGGCGACGTCGGTGCTCAGAGGGTGTGCAGGACGCCGTCGCCGTTGCGCTCGTCCCACAGGCGTCGCAACACCCCCGGCGCCAGCTCCTCCTTGTTGACGTAGGCGGCGGCGCCACTGGTGTGGGCATCTCCCGGCAGATCCGCGAGCGGGTAGGTCGAGCACAAGAACACCACCGTCTCAGGCGACTGCGCGACGATCAGGCGGGTGGCCTCGATGCCGCTGATGCCCGGCATGTTGATGTCCATCAGCACCAGGG
>JAUJLZ010000181.1:2492-4613 GCA_030447125.1 Acidimicrobiales bacterium | reverse complement strand
GACCTGGTGATCCTCGACGAGCTGACCTACATCGTCAGCTACGGGTGGGTGCCGGTGGACGAGGTCGTGGCCGGCATTCGGGATCGGGCCGAGCGCACCAACGTGGTCGTCACCGGCCGTGACGCCCACGATGCCTTGGTCGAGGTGGCCGACACGGTGACGGAGATGCGAAAGGTCAAGCACGCCTTCGACCAGGGGATCCTGGCCAAGAAGGGCATCGAGTACTGAGCTCGCCGCCAGGCACGACCTGTCCGTCCGCCGACGTCTTCTTCGGCGTTTGGTCCTGCTGAGGGCGGGGGCACGGTCGCAAGGAGTGCACCACCGACGCCGCGAGAACCGGCTGCTGTGTGCCCTGCCTACCCTCGACGAGGAGGACCTCTCGCTCGTCAACTGGGAGACGAGGGGGCCCCTCTACCACGCGGGCGAGACGATCGAGCACGTCTACTTCCCCCTCGATGCGGTGGTGTCGATCGTGGCCGACCTGGAGGACGGCTCGGTGATCGAGGTGGCTTCGGTCGGCCGGGAAGGGATGACGGGGGTGGGCGTGCTCCTGCGTACCTCCAGGGCCGACCATCGAACCGTCGTCCAGGTCCCAGGCCATGCACTGTGCCTGCCGGCCACGCGCCTGCTCCAGCTGGCCACTCGGTACAGCGATTTCCACGGGTTGCTCTACCGCTACGTGCAGGCACTCATGGCCCAGATGGCCCGCTCGATCCCTTGCAACCGGGCCCACTCGGTAGACGAGCGCGCCGCCCAGTGGCTGCTCATGACCCATGACCGGGTGGCCCGCGACGACTTCCCCCTCACCCAAGAGCTCCTCGGCCAGATGCTCGGCGTCGCCCGCCCCCGGGTCAGCACCGCGGCGGCGGCGTTGCAGCGAGCGGGCTACATCCGCTACCGGCGGGGCCACATCACGGTGACCGACCGGCGAGGACTGGAGAAGACGTCGTGTGCGTGCTACGGCGTCGTCGCCGCCGAGTACGACCGCCTCCTGGCCTGAGGACGACCCGCGGCCCAGCCACGGGAGGGATGCGGCCCGTTCCGTACCGGAGCGAACACAAGCGCTAACATGACCACGTCCATCCACCGGTCACGAAGCGGCCGCGGTGCACATGACGGGTCGTCCCCCTGTGGCCTGTCGTCTGGATCAGCGGGTTTCGCAGCCGGGGAGGCGATGTGGACCAAACGAACCACGACCCGACGGACGAGAACGCCCTGTGCCTCGGCGGTGCCGTGCTCGATGACGCCGCTCTCGACGAACTGCTGCAGCGAGTCGTGCAACTGGCACTCGTCACGATCGAAGGTGCCCGGGCGGTCAGCATCACCGTGGCCGATGGCGGGCGGTACCGGACCTCCAACTCCACCGCCACTGGTGCGCTGGCCGTCGACGAGGTGCAGTACCGGGAGGGCGACGGACCCTGCGTCGAAGCCATACGGACGGTGTGCCCGGTCCAGGTGACCGTCGGGGCCGACGAGGGCCGTTGGCCGTGGTTCAACGAGCGAGCCATCGAGAACGGCATCGGGCGTGTCCTGTCGACGCCCCTCACACGGGGGCCGGGCGAGGCGATCGGTGCGCTCAACATCTATGCCGCTGAAGGTGACGAGTTCGGCCCGGACGAGCTGCGCAAGGCTGGGTTGATCGGGGAGCACGCAGCGGTCCTGGTTGGCAACACCCTGGCTCTGGTCGACGCCACGCAGCTCAACGACCAGCTCCGCCAGGCAGTGGACACGCGAGAGGTGATCGGCGTGGCCAAGGGGATCTTCATGGAACGCCAGAGCTGCACTCGAGATGAGGCCTTCGATCTCCTGCGCAGAGCTTCCCAACGGGAGAACCGCAAGTTGCGCGAGCTGGCCGAGGAGCTGGTCGTGCGGGTCGAGACACGAGCCCGCCAGGGTCGAGGTCGACCGGCAAGGTGAGCGGGGGCGTACCAGAGCCTGAGGGCCTCTTCGAGTGGGGCGGCGATGTCGGGGTGCACCTGCGCGACCTCGACTGGCGCGAGAGCGCGCTCGGGTCCCCGCAACGCTGGCCCCGGAGCCTCAGGTCGATCGTGAGGGTCCTGCTCGGCTCCCGATTCGCCATGTGGATCGGCTGGGGCCCCGAGCTCAGCTTCCTCTACAACG
>JAUJLZ010000181.1:0-2392 GCA_030447125.1 Acidimicrobiales bacterium | reverse complement strand
GTGGGCACACCGTCGTCCCCCGCCTCGTCGTCGATGAGTACCCGCGCCCGGCTGTTGGTGGTCGACGACAACGCTGACACGCGCAGCTACCTGCGCATGTTGCTCGAGCCCCACTACATCATCGAGACCGCAGCCACCGGGGCCGACGCCTTGCAGTCCATCGCCGAGCAGGTGCCCGACCTGGTGGTAACCGACGCCATGATGCCGGAGATCGACGGCCTCGAACTGCTACGCAGGCTGCGAGACGACCAGCGCACGGCCCACGTGGCGGTGGTGATGCTGTCGGCCCGGGCTGGTGAGGAGTCGGCGGTGGAGGGCCTGGAGCGAGGTGCCGACGACTACCTGATCAAGCCGTTCTCCGGCGCCGAACTGCTGGCGCGCATCCGAGCGAGCCTCAAGTCGGCAGGCCGGCGGGACGATGAGCTGCGCCGGCGGGAGGCGGCGAGCCAGCGCTTCTTCGAGCTGTCGCTCGACCTGCTCGGCGTGGCCGGCTTCGACGGTTTCCTGAAGCGGGTGAACCCGGCCTACCAGCGAGTCCTGGGTTGGAGTGAGGAGGAGCTGCTCGCCCGCCCCTTCATCGAGCTCATCCACCCAGAGGACCGAGCGCACCTGGAGGGCGAGCTGGCCAAGCTCGCCGGGGGCCAGGAGACGGTCGACTACCAGACCCGCATGCTGCACAAGGACGGGAGCCATCGGGTGATCCTGACCAGTGGGCGGCCAGTGGTCGAAGAAGGCGTGCTCTACCTGGTGGCCCGCGACATCACCGATCGCCAGCGCTCCGAGGCCCTTGTTGCCTTCAACGCTGGCGTCTTGGATCGGGTCGCTCGCCGTGAGCCGCTTCCCGCCGTGCTCGACGCCTTGGTGCGAGCGGTCGAGGCCCAGGCGCCCGGCACGGTTGCTTCGATCCTGCTGATGGACGACGATGGCGTCCACCTCCGCCACGGTGCTGCACCCAGCCTGCCCGATTCCTACAACCGGGCCATCGACGGTCTCGTGATCGGGCCATCCGCGGGATCCTGCGGCACCGCCGCCTACCGGGGCACTGCGGTGATCGTCGAAGACGTCCAGTGCGAGCCCCTCTGGGCCGACTACCGGGAACTGGCCGGCGCTCACGGCTTGCGTTCGTGCTGGTCCGTCCCGATCTGCTCCGCCGAGGGCGAGACCTTAGGCACGTTCGCCATCTACCACACCCAGCCGCGTCACCCCGACTCCGCCGACCGCCGGCTCATCGACTCGGCGTCGCATCTCGCCTTGGTGGCCATCGAGCATGACCGAGCCGAACGACGGCTGAGCCACAGCGAACAGCGCTTTCGCACCATGGCCTTCGAAGTGCCGGTAGGCATCTTCCAGAAGGACCCCGGAGGAACCTTCGTCTTCGCCAACCAGCGGCTGTGCGAGATCGTCGGCCGCCCCGTCAACGAGGTCATCGGTCGGGTTTGGATCGACTACGTCCACCCCGACGAAAGCACCAGTGTGCTCGCCTCGATGCAGAAGGCCTTCGCCGAGTCCTCCGAGTGGGCGACGGAGTGTCGCATCGTCACGCCCGAGGGCCTCGTGCGCGACGTGGCGATCGGAGCCCGAGCGCTGCACGATGCCGACAACCGCCTTACCGGGTTCCTCGGCACCTTCGTCGACCTCACCGAGGCCAAGCTGGCTGAGGAGCGTGAGCGCCAGTTCGCCCGGGAGCACGAGATCGCGACCACCCTCCAGCGCAGCCTCCTGCCCCAGGGTCTCCCGGCCATCCCCGGCGTGGAGGTAGCGGTGCGCTACCTGGCCGGTGGGGCGGGCATGGAGGTCGGGGGCGATTGGTACGACGTGTTCGCCCTTCCTGGACAGCGGGTGGGCCTGGCCATCGGTGACGTGGTGGGACGGGGACTCGGCGCCGCCGTGGTGATGGGCCAGCTCCGAGTCGCCCTTCGCGCCCTGGCGGAGGTCACCGACTCCCCAGCGACGGCGGTCCGACGATTGAGCGGACTGGCCGAAGAGCTTGTCGGCGACCAGATGACCACCCTCGTCTACGGGATCCTTGATCTCCGGTCCCGCGTGTTCCGATTCACCTGCGCCGGCCACCCGCCACCCCTGCTGCGGCCCCGAACAGGCCCACCAGCGTTCCTCGAAGGAGGCCGAGGCCTGCCGTTGGGGATACTCGACGACGAGCCCGACGAAGCAGTGGTCACCCTCGACGCTGGCGCCATCCTGCTGCTCTACACCGATGGGTTGATCGAGCGGCGACGTGCCTCCCTCGATGACGGCCTGGCCCGACTGCGTGCCGCCGCCGCCAGCCCCGATCAGGATCTCGAGGCACTGTGCGACGGGATCATCGACTCCCTGGGTGCCGAGGCGGCGGGTGACGACGTCGCTCTGGTGGCCATACGGCTGCAGTCCTTGGCCG
>JAUJLZ010000180.1 GCA_030447125.1 Acidimicrobiales bacterium | reverse complement strand
GGCGGCAGGCGAGCTCGGCACCGGCGGACGCCGCCACCAAGGTCCTCGGCGTCGAGCCTCGGAGCGACAAGGACAGGGCTCGGTTCTCCACCCTGGTGCACTGGGGCTACGGAACGAGCTGGGGGGCGATGCGCGGTGTGGCATCGGGGCATCGGGGCTCGGGCCGGTCGGTGCCACCGCCGGCCCCCTGGCGGTGGTCTGGGGCTGCGAGCTGGTGGTGCTGCCTGCCCTCGACGTGGTGCCGCCCGTGAGGAAGTGGGGCGCAAGGAGCTGGCGGTCGATGCATTGCATCACACCGTCTACGCCGTCGCAACCGGTCTGGCATACGTCGTTCTCACGCTGCGGTCGGCGGCGAGGTCGGTAATGCCGAGGCCCCTTGGTGGGTCCCGTCCGTAGGGGCAGTATGAGTCGCCAGGCGAAGGCCGACGAACGTCCGGGCAAACCGGGGTATCCGGTGCCGGGCGCGTCGGGCGTGCAGCGCCGACGCGGCGACGGTGGTCAACGTGCCCCTGGCGTCGGATTCCGGCTCTGTTTCGCGTGCTGGCTGGGCGGGGCGCCGAGCAGAATGCGGGGCCGTGACCAACGGTGCCGAGCAGGGGCGGACGAGCTGGATCCGGTCAACCGTCGCGCGGGAGAAGCAGGAGTACGAGAACGGCGAACACCGGCCGCTCGGATCGTTCGTTGGGATCATGGCCGCCTACGCCGGAGCCGTAGGCCTGGGATCGGTCGCCATCAGGCGTCGGGGCTTACCCGAGCGCATCGGTTGGGCGGATCTGGCCCTCATGTCGGTGGCGACGCACAAGCTCAGCCGCCTCATCGCCAAGGATCCCGTGACCAGCCCCCTGCGGGCTCCCTTCACCCGCTTCGCCGGTACCTCCGGCGAGGCAGAGCTGGCCGAGGAGGTGCGGGGCACCGGCCCCCGAAAGGCCGTGGGCGAGCTCCTGACGTGCCCGTTCTGCATCGGCCAGTGGGTGGCCACCGGCTTTGCCTTCGGCTTGGTCCTGGCGCCCCGAGCGACGCGGCTGGCGGCTGTCGTGCTGTCCTCGCTCACCGCGGCCGATTTCCTTCAGCTCGCCTACGCCGCCGCGGAGCAGCGCCAGCAACGGTAGGCCGGTCCAACTCCCTGAACGATGGCCAGCGGCCAGCCCGAGGTGCCCCGCGAAGGCTGGCTGCACAGCCCAGCGAACGATGTCAACACTTCGCCAGCCTGATCGGGTAGGGACCTAGCGGAGGGCTTGCGCCGAGCCGCCGTCCCACCTACCCCGGTGAGGATCGAACGATAGCGGGCAGCGAGCGCTCGTCGGGCGGTCCGAGCAGGTGGTCGAAGATGGCCGCGGTGGCTTGCGCCTGCACCATCTTGTCGACGATGTCGATGGCCCACTCGCGGCCCGACCAACTCGAAGGCTCGTACAGGCCCAGCGCCGTATTGAGGACGACGTCGCCGGTGTACACCGTCGAGAACACGGCGGCAACAGCCTGTTGGCCTCGCAGTCCTTTGAGGGCGGCCACACCGTAGGCGGCACCCCAGAGCGTCCCCAGGGCCAGATGTGTGGCGTCGTTCAGCCGCCGACGGGAGCGGGCGCTCTGCGGGCGGACCCCGAATACCTTCTCGGCGAAACTTGCTGGCGCATAGCTGTCCTCGCGCCCCGTGAGCGGCATCTCGACGAGCTTCTGGAACGCGGTCATGACGACGGTACCCGCGAGGCCGGCGAGGACGCCCTGCCCCACCAACCGCGCGGGTGACGGTTCATCGCCGGACACCTCCTGTTCCCAAGACGGATTCTGTACGATTCCAACCTTTCTCGTGAGGTGACGAGGAGCGCTCCCGTGAACCTCTGCCGTGAACCCTCTGCCGACGCAGCGAGCTGTCCTCTAATGGCGATGAGGCGCTGCCTCCCTACCCCTCAGGTCGATCGGCCGCACGGTCAGTTTCCGGCGGCGGCGCAGTCGCACCCGGCCTCGACCTGGGTACCAACGCGGCCCACGGCGTCGAAGAGGACCTCCCGGAGGCGACCCACGTTCTCCTCGAACAGGGCGAAGACGGCCTGCTGGGAGACGGGCGCCACGTCGGGCAGGTGCTCGATGCCGGTGTCGTAGTCGGTGATCAGGGCCAGGGTGGCGTAGCACATGCCGAGCTCCCGGGCGAGGGCGGCCTCGGGGGCCTGGGTCAGGTTGACGGCGTCGGCACCCTGGGCTCGGAACCACCGGGACTCCACCCGGGTGGAGAATCGGGACCGGGAACGACCACCACCGTCCCGCCGTCGGTGGCCGAAACGCTTCGGGCGGCGGACGCGGCCAGCAACGCCTGGCGCAGGTCGGCGCAGTAGGGGTCGGCGAAGGAGATGTGAGTGGGCTCGGGGCCGTCAAAGAAGGTCCCCTGGCGACCCGAGGTGCGGTCGACCAGCTGGGCGCACACCACCGTCACACCCGGGTGGAGGTGCGGTTGGAGCGATCCGGCGGCGCAGGGACCCGAGCACTCGCCTGACCCCGAGGTGGTGCAGGACCCACATGTTGGCGCGGTAGTTGACCCGGTGCGGCGGGAACTGGTGCTCGGATCCGTGGCGGGCCAGGAAGCCACGGGGCGGCCCTCGACCTCGCCCCGGTGCACCGGTGCCGACGGCGCCCCGAAGGGCGTGTCGAGCGCCACCTCCTCCACGTCGTCCAGGAGGCGGTAGAGCCCGCTCCCCCCGACGATTCCCACCGTCTGGTCGGCGGCGGCGGCACGTTCGAACTGCCGCCATGGGTCACGCGGTGCACCATACCTGCGCGGCTCCTCGCCGCTGCCGGGCCGCACCGGTCACGAGAGCCTCGCGGGCGGGAGTCGATGGCGGTGGTCGCCGGGTGCCAGCGTCGCCGCTGCGTCGGGGTCGCGACCATCCGGCCTCTGGCGCGCCGACAGCACGGTGCCGGTGACCACCACCAGCGCGGCGCCCCCGTAGGCGAGACGCCCGAGGGCCACGGCGTGGGGGTGGTCGAGGATGACGGCGAGGTAGTACGGGTAGCCGGCGATCACCACCGCCGCCCACCACGGCTGGACGGCCACGGTGGCCACCGCGAGAAGGGTCACGGCGTACCAGGGCTGGACGGGAGAGGTGGCCAGCAGCAGGGTGCCCAGCAGGGCGCACGCCCCCGCCGCAGGCCGGGGCCGGCGGACCAGCACCCAGATCACCACTCCCGCCACCGCCGCCACCGACAGCCCGGCGGCGACGGGCGATGGCAGGCCGAACGCCGTGGGCAGCAGGAATCGGCTCCCGTCGGAGTAATCCTCCTCCTGGAGGTAGCCAGGGAGGTAGCCGAGCACCCGCCCGCCGGCGTCGAGCACGTGGGGCAGGTAGGACAGCGTGGCCACGACCAGGGCGCCTGCGCCGGCCCGGACCAGGAGCGGCAGGCGCCGTGCCGACGCCGCCCCGACCATGGCGAACAGAATCACCGTCGCGTAGAGCTTCACCGCGGCGGCGGCCCCGACGAGGGCGCCGGTCAGGAGTTGGCGCCAGCCAGGCGGCCGTCTAGGACCCTCCCGCGCCGGAGCCACGACCACGAGGCTGGCCACCACCAGGGCGATGGCGAAGCCGTCCACGTGGCCGTTTTGGACGATCTCCAGGACGGGGGCCGGGCACAGGGCATACAGGGCTGTCCATCGTCGGTCCCCTCCCCAGCGATGAAGGGCCAGCACCAGCAGGGCGACGACCGCCACCTCGGTGGCCAGGCCCGCGACCTGCCAGGTCGTATGGCGCCCGTCCGCAGGCCCCAGTCGGTCGACGGCGACGAACCAGGACTGGGCCAGAGGAGGGTAGATGGTGGGCACGGCGGGCCGATTGATCCTGGTGCAGCCGGGCGGGCGATCGAGTGCCGCGCAGCCGGCTCCGTTCGGCCACAGCCACGGGTCCCGCAAGTGAGCGAGCTCGGCCGCCTCGGGCGGGTGCCGGTAGGGGTTGACCCCGGACTCCTGCACCCGAGCGTCCCAGGCGTAGCGGTAGAGATCGTCGGACGTGACGGGCGGGCCCGCCAGCGCTGCCAGGCGCAGGGCCAGGCCGGCACCGAGGACCAGCGCCAACGAAACCCGGGTGGGCAGTCGCAGGGCGGTGGCCACGCCGACGAGCCACGCCAGGGCCCAGAGTCCCAGCTTGCCCAGCACCCGCCACCGGGCATCGAGCAGGGGCGGGCCCGACGCGATCAACGCCGAGAGCGTCACGCCCACGCCCGCGACGACGAGGAAGGCCGCCACCGTCCACCGACGCGTCATCCGACCCCGGGCACTGTGGACCGGCGTGGTCACATCCGCTGCGAAGACGAGGATGGGGGGCCCGGGTGGGGACGCGGGCTCCTCATCCGCCAGGGTCCGGGCCGGGCGCCGCCGCCGCCAGCTCGGCCATGCCGTCCTCGAAGCTGATGCGGGCGGAGAAGCCGAGCTCCTCGGCCGCCCGCTGCGGGCAGGCGACAACATGACGGACGTCTCCCTGGCGCCAGCGTCCGGTCACGATCGGCCGCTGGCCGCCACCCATGGCGGCGGCCAGGGACTCCGCCAGGTCGAGGACGGTGCGGGGGTCCCGCTGGCGATGTTGTAGGGTCGGCTCCGGTCGCGTGCAGCGCCAGGACTTGGCCCCGGCCACGTCGTC
>JAUJLZ010000179.1 GCA_030447125.1 Acidimicrobiales bacterium | reverse complement strand
CCGCCGCACTGTCGCTCGTGGCCAGATCGGTCCAGCAGAACGTCCCCTGGGTGTAACCGGTGCGTGCCCCCATGGAGGAACGTTACTGTGAGCATCGGGCCGCCGAGGAACTGCGGCTGGCCGACGAGGCCGACCCACCCCCCGCCTACTGAGCCGTCCCACCACCCGTTGTTCCCACCACGAGCTGCCGCTCCCGCGCCAGCGCGTAGGTCCGGCCCCGCCACGTCGTCCCCGGCCGCAGCGTGCCCCAGGTGAGGCGGGCGGCCACGGGCAGGTCGAGCAGGGGGGAGCACCAATAGGCCGGTCCCCGGGTGCGGTAGACGCCCGCGGTGGCGGCCAGCACCCCCAGGCGGGCGGTGACCAGGGCCACGTCGAGGCGGTCGCCCCGGCCGGTGAGGAGCCGGGGCAGGGGCAGGGCCATGACCAGCCAGACCACGGCCAGGTCGGCCACCTTCCAGCCCGGGCCGGTCACGTCGGCCATGGGCAGGGAACGGCCCCAGTTCCGCCACACGTCGGCCATGTCGGCGTGCATGCGGACATCGAACAGGCGGGTCTCGTCGAGGAAGCCCACCCGCCAGCCCACGCCGGCCAGGTGGCGGGCCAGGGCGACGTCGTCGGTGAGGTGGCCGGCGATGGGCCGGTACCCTCCCTGGCCAGCCAGCATGGCCCGGCGGGTCACGGTGCACTGGCCGTTGGCCACGGCCCGGGAGGGTGGAGGCAGGCGCCCGTCGCCGGGTGCGCCGAAACGGTAGATGAGGGTGGCCAGCATGGCCGGGTGCACCAGGCGTTGGCCCGGGCTGTCGCACACGAAGCGGCCGCCGGCGCTGAGGTGGTCCCACCCCTCCTCGTCGGCCCGCCCCACCAGGGCGCCCACCAGGCCCGGCCGAGGCTCGACATCGGCGTCCAGCGTCACCAGCCACTCGCCGGTGGCCGCCTCCAGCCCCTGCTGGAGGGCCCAGGGCTTGCCCACCCACCCGGCGGGCAGGGGCCGGCCGGGGACCACCCGGGCGCCGGCGGCCGTCGCCACCTCGGCCGTGCGGTCGGTGGAGCAATCGTCGACCACCACCACCTCGGCCACCTGGGGATCGCTGAGCAGCGCCGCCAGGGCCGGGCCGATGCGGTGCTCCTCGTTGCGAGCGGGGATGACGACCGAGACGGAGCCGGTGATCCTGTGATCGGGGGCGGGCAGAAGGGCCGGCGGCCGTCGCGCGCCTCGGGCCAGGCGGGCGACCACGGCCGCCGTTGCCGCCATGCGGGCCCCGGTCAGGGCCACGTGCAGGACCCGGACGACACCGCCAGGACGTCCCCCCCGCCGCCGGCTCAGGCCCGCGGGACGGCCTCCGCCTCGGGCGCCTCCCGGCGATGCGTCTCCTCGGACCGTCGGCCACGGTCGAGGCCGGGCTCGGTGCCGCCGGCGGACGGTGCGGGCAACCGGTCGCGCTCCTGCGCCGTTCGCCGCAGCAGGATGGGCCAGCCGATGGCGCCCACGGCGGCGAAGAGGAACCACTGGCCTGCATAGGAGAGGTGGTTGCCCTCGGTCTGCTCCGGCGCGGGCAGCACCGCCGGCAGGCCGTCGGAGGGGGGTGACTGCTCCTGGAGCTGCAGGTAGACCGGGTACAGCTCAGCGCTGTACTGCTGCTGGAGGCGGGCCAGGTCGACCCGGGCGATCTCGGTGAGCGTGCCGGCGGCCGGGTCGGTGGGACCGATCCCCTGGCGTGCCTGGGTCCCGAGCACCAGGCCGGTCACCTCGACCTCGCCGGTGGGTGGCCGGGTCGCAGCCAGCGCCTGGGCGGCGTCGGTGGTGAAGGGGGCGAAGCCCCGGTTGACCATCACCGCGCCACCATCGTCGAGGACCAGGGGGGTGAGCACATGGAAGCCGGGACGACCTTCCAGGGCACGAGAGCGCACCAGGACCGAGGCGTCGGCGTCGTAGGTCCCCCGGGCGGTCACCCGCCGGTAGGGCAGCTCCCCCACATCGCCCAGACCGGCGTCGGCCGGCACCACCTCGTCGAGGGGCTGGACCGCCAGCGACGAGCGGGCTTCGACGACGGCGTTGACGTCGCGGCGCTCGTCGAGGCGGCGGAGCTGCCAGAACCCGAAGTTGGCGAAGGCCACCACGAGCACGATCACCAGCACGTGGCCCACCAGCCACTTGGGTCGCAGCCAGAAGCGCCGGGACGCAGGGGCGACGTCGGTCACGTCCCAAACGCTAACGACCTGGCGCCCTCAACAGCGCAGCACCTTGACGTCGTAGGCGTCGAAGTGCCGGTCTCGACTCACCAGGGTGAGGCCTTCGATCTGGGCCTGGGCGACCAACACTCGGTCGAACGGGTCCTTGTGGTGGAGGGGCAACGAGGCGGTGCGCTCGCCGTGCTCGAGCGAGATGGCCAGCCGCTCGAAACCGTTCCGCTCGAGGTGGTCGATGACACGACCGTCGATGCTGAGCTTGCCGATCGCCTGCTTGATGGCGATCTCCCAGATGTTCGCCGTACTGACAGCGACGGAGACGCCGGGATCGCCAAGCACTGCCTCGACTCCTGGTTCCATCGGGGTCTCGGTGATCCACCAGATCAAGGCAATGGGTGTCGAGGAGGAGGTTCACTTCCCGAGGAACTCATCCTCGTACTCCCCGTTGCCCTCAAAGGCGTCGATCAGCGACTGCGGTGTTTCGTCCCAGTCGTCGGCCATCCAGATCTTGCCCTTCATGCTCCCTGGCCTGCGCGGCTCCTTGCGGCCTTCGTAGGCCACCAGCCGGGCCACGGGCTCGCCCGCCTTGGCGATGACGATGTCCTCGCCGGCGGCGGCCCGGGCCACCAGGCGGGACAGCTCCGTCTTGGCCGCGTGCACGTTGACCAGCATGGACTAAGCCCAGTCCGGTCGGCTTGTCGCACTCATCCTCGGCGCTGGTCGGCCTGGACCATGGTGGCCACGATGGCCCCGCTGATGGCCACCAGGGGGAGCCCGCCGCCGGGGTGGCTGGAGCCGCCTACCAGGTAGAGGCCCCGCCGAGGGCCCCGGTTGGCCGGACGGAAAAAGGCGGCCCGGCGCCCGTTGGACGACGTGCCGTAGATGGCCCCCTGCCACGACCGGTAGCGCTCGGCGATGTCGGCCGGCGTGATCGTCTCCACCGATCGCAGCCGCCCGGCCAGGTCCCAGCCGTGGCCGGCCAGCACCTCCAAGAGGTGGTCCCGGTAGGGCTCGGCCTCGGCGTCCCAGTCGACGGCCGAGGCCGGGGGCACGTTGACCAGCACGAACCAGTTCTCGCAGCCTTCGGGCGCCTGGGTCGGGTCGGTGACCACCGAGGCGCAGACGTAGAGCGTGGGGTCCGCCGGCGCCCGGCGCCGATCGAAGATGGCGGCGAACTCGGCGGCTTCGTCTCGGGAGAAGGCGATGTTGTGGTGGGCCAAGCCTTCGGTGCGGCCCTCCACCGCCGCCAGCAGGGCGAAGCCCGACGACGACACCGGCGCCCGCAGCACCCGCCGTAGGGCCTGGCGGTCGGGCAGCAGGTCGGCGTAGAGGTGGGTGGCGTCGACGTTGGCCACCACCACGTCGGCGTCGACCGTCTCGCCCCCGGCCAGGCGTACCCCCCGTACCGAGGTGGTGTCGGCCCGGATGGCGTCGACGTCCACGCCCGTGCGCACCTCGACCCCGGCGCCCACCAACACAGCGCCCAGCGCCTCGGCCAGGCGGGCCAGCCCGCCCCGCACGTACCACGCCCCCGACGACTGCTCGATCCAGGGGATGCAGGCCAGGGTGGCGGGGGCGGCGTAAGGCGACGAACCCGAGTAGGTGGCGTAGCGCCCGGCCCACTGGACCAGGCGGGGGTCGTCGAAGTGGGCCCGGGCCCGGGCGTCGAGGCTGCGCAGCGGGTCGATGGCCCACAGGTCGGCGGGCGAGCGCATGCGCCGCACCAAGTCGACCGGCGACTCCATGGGCCCGGCGAAGAAGGTGCGGCGTGACACGTCCCACACCCGTCGACCGTGGTCGAGGTAGGCGGCCAAGGCCGGTCCCTGGCCGGGCGCCATCCGGTCGACCTCGGCGGCGGCGGCGTGGCGGTCGGCCCGGTGGTCGAAGCCCGAGCCGTCGGCCCAGCGGTAACGGCAGACGGGGTCGAGGCGCACCGGGGCGGCCACCTCGGCCAGCGAGGTGCCGGCCAGGGCCAGGAGGTCGTCGAAGACCTCAGGCAGGGTGAGCAGCGACGGCCCGGTGTCGAACGTGAAGCCGTCGACCCTACGAGTGGCCAGCTTTCCCCCCACCACGGTGTTGCGCTCGAACAGCACCACGTCGTGGCCGGCCACGGCCAGGCGCAGAGCGGCGGCCATGCCCCCCACCCCCCCACCGACGACGGCGACGTCAGTCATGGCCGCGACAGCCCTGGCCGCGACAGCCGTGGCCTCTGCATCTCAGGAACAGTGACTTCCGTTTTTCGGAACTTTCGTACCGAAGAGCTCGCCTGCAGGCGACGATCAGCCACGGCTGCCATAGGTCGCTGTCCGCCGGGGAAGGGGTTGCGCCCCCCGCCAGGCCAGGGCGGCCAGACCGAGCATGGCGGCGCCGCCCACCAGGCCCACCACCGGGTCTCCGAAGAAGACCACGAAGGCCAGGGCCTCGGACAGCCCCCACCAGGTGTAGAGGG
>JAUJLZ010000178.1 GCA_030447125.1 Acidimicrobiales bacterium | reverse complement strand
GCCCAGGCCCGACGCAACCCTTCGCTCGCCCCGGCGTTGTTGGCCGCCCCCGAGCTGCCCGAGCACATCTTGGCCTGGGCGGCGGAGCAGGACGAGCCCTCCGGCCGGTCGACCAGATCAGGCTGAACCGGCAGTGCCGGCGTCAAGCCAGACGGTCGGCAGCGATGGCCAGCTCCACGCAGGCGACGGTGATCCCGCCGGCGGCGTGGTTGACGATGTCGATGCTCACCGTGTTCCAGGAGTTCGACCAGTCGGGGTGGTGGTCCATCTTCTCGCTCACCAGAGCGAGGCGCACCATGAAGCCAAAGGCCTCGTTGAAGTCGGCGAAGGTGAAGACCCGGTGGAGCTTGCCGTCGACCACCGACCACCCGTCGAGATGGCCCAGGTGCTCCTCGAGGTCGGCGTCGCTCAGCGTGTCGCTCACGTTGCCCTCGCTCCGTTGGGACCGTCGCCGTCGGTCTCGGCGTAGCCGGCGTACCCGGTGGTCTCGAGCTGGTCGGCCAGCTCGGGGCCGCCGGTGGCCACCACCCGGCCTTTCGACAGGACGTGGACCACGTCGGGCCGTAGCTCCTTGAGCAGGCGCCGGTAGTGGGTGATGGCGAGCACACCCAGACCCCGCTCCTCGGTCTCTGCCTCCACCCGCCGGGCCACCAGCCGCAGGGCGTCGATGTCGAGGCCGGAGTCGACCTCGTCGAGGATGGCGATGGTGGGCTGCAGCACGCCGAGCTGGAGCGTCTCGTTGCGCTTCTTCTCGCCGCCGGAGAGGTCGACGTTGAGCGGGCGGGACAGGAACCGCTCGTCGAAGCCGATGCGCTCGGCCTCGGCGCGCATGCGCCCGGCCACATCCCCACCGCCCCGACCCACGGCCACCAGGGCCTCCTCCAGCATGTCGGCCAAGGCCACCCCGGGGACCTCGGTGGGGTACTGCATGGCCGAGAACAGCCCGGCCGCAGCCCGCTGCCAGGGCTCCAGGGCCAGGAGGTCGGTGCCGTCGAGGGTGATGGTGCCGGCCAGGACCTCGTAGCCCGGACGGCCCATGATCACATGGGCCAGGGTGGACTTGCCCGAGCCGTTGGGCCCCATGACCGCGTGGACCTCGCCGCTGCGCACGGTGAGGTCGACGCCGCGCAGGATCTCCTTGCCCCCCACCGCGGCCCGCAGGCCGCTGATCACCAGCTCAGCCATCGATGACCACCCACACGTCGTCGCCCTCGACCACCACGTCGTAGGTGGGCACGGGCTTGGTGGCCGGCAGGGTGTCGGGTTCCCCCGTCTTGAGCGAGAAGCTGCTGCCGTGCTTCCAGCACTCGATCTGGCAGGTGTCGGGATCGACCTCGCCCTCGCTGAGCGAGTAGTCGGCGTGGCTGCAGACGTCACCGATGGCGTAGAAGTCCTCGCCGATGCGCACCAGGGCGATCTTGTGGGGGCCGACGACGAAGCGGCGAGCGGCGTTGGGCTTCACCTCATTCACCGCGCAGAGCCGCTCGCGCTGCTCCATGGGTTGCGATGCCGGGGCCTCAGCCACCGACGTCCACCCCCTCGAGCTCCGCGTCGAGCTCGCGGCGGGCCAACTTGGCGGCGATCTCGGCCCGCAGGGCGGGGACGGCGGCAGGCACGGCCAGGCGCTCGAGCACCTCTTCGAAGAAGCCGAGCACGATGAGCCGCTCGGCTGCGACCGGCGGCACGCCCCGGCTCTCCAGGTAGTAGCGCTGGTCCTCGTCGACGGGACCGACCGCTGAGGCGTGGCTGCAGTGCACGTCGTTGTTCTCGATCTCCAGGTTGGGCACCGACTCGGCCCAGGCCCCTTGGGACAGCTTGATGTTGCGATTGGTCTGGAAGGCGTCGACCCCGGCCGCATCCTTGCCGATGTGGATCATGCCCGTGTACACCGAGCGGGCGTGGCCCTGCACCGCCCCCTTGAACAGCAGGTTGCTGGTGGTACGGGGGGCCACGTGGTCCTGCAGGCTGCGGAAGTCGTGCATCTGGCCCTGCTCGCCGAAGTAGACGGCCAGCATCTCGCCCGAGCTGCCCTTGCCGGCCAGGACCGACTCGACCTCGAGGCGGCCGTAGTCGCCCCCGAGGGCGACCATGGCCGTGCTGAAGTGGGCATCTCGCTCCGCCCGGCT
This sequence comes from Acidimicrobiales bacterium, assembly GCA_030447125.1. Next base: position 2,511 of record JAUJLZ010000178.1, on the reverse strand, counting down.
GACTTGGCGGCCCAGCTGCCACACGCGCCGGCCGAGGACCTGGGCGTGGACGTAGCGCAGGCGGGCGGCGGGACCGGCGTGGAGCTCCACCACCGGGAACACCAGGGCGTCGACGTCGGCCGAGGCGGTGTGGTCGTAGACCACCACCTCGCTGTTGTCGCCTGCCTCCACCACCAGGTGGGGGAACGTGGCCGAGTGGTCGACGTCGGTCCAGTGCAACACGGCCACGGGGTCGGGCACCACCACGCCGGCCGGTATCCGCACCAGGACGGGATCGGCGACAAAGGCGCCGTGTAGCAGGCCAAAGGCGTCGGTCGCCTCGCCGCTCACCGAGGCGAGCGTGGACCCGGCGGAGTCCATCTCGCTGAGTCGGCCCACCTGCACGCCGGCGGCGACCATGGTCTCGTCGACCTCGACGTGGACGACTCGCCCGTTGGCCACCACCACGGTGGCCGCGCACCTCCCCAGTCGCTCCACCACCGGGATCAGGTCGGCGGGAACGCCGGCAGCGACCGACGCTTCGTGGCCGACGGGCCCGTAGTGGCCGAGGTCGAGCTCGGGGATGCGGCTGTAGCGCCACACCTCCTCTTCCACCGTGGGCAGGGGCGTGGAGGTGAAACGGCGGTACGCCGCCTCTCGGCGGCGTACCAACCACGTCGGTCCGGACAGCCGGCCCACGGCTTCAATGGTGAAGGAGCTCAGAAGAAACCTCTCTAGGGGAAGGGAGGAGACGCCTCATCCCTTGCCCCCCGAGCCTACCGGTCAGTGGTGCGGCGACCTCTAGGACCGGCGCCCACTGCGCAAGGGACGCTCCCGGCGAGGTCGGTCGCCGCCTCGCTCCTCGGTGAGCACCGGTGCCTCACCTGCTGCCGGCTGGGGCGAGGGACTTCCCCACGCCCGGCTCTCGGCCTCGCTCCAGGCGCCCGGCGCCGGGGCCGGGTCGTAGGAGGGCCGATCTTCTTGGTGCGCCGGTGCCGGGGCTTGGCTGGTGGTGTCCTGCGTCGCCGTCTGGCGGCGGGACCACGGGCGCCGGGCCCGGTCGCCGGACTGCTCCGGCTCGGGGCGGTGGTAGTCCTGGGTCCGACGGTGTTCAGCCTCGGCCACCTCGTGACGGGACACGGCCTCGGGGCCCACGTTCGGGTCGAACGCCCGGGCCGCCAGCTTGCCGTGCCAACGCTCACCCGTGATGCCTCCCAGCACGGCTCCGGCGATCATGGCCAGCAGGGTCACGATGCCGGCCACCGTGGCGATGGTGCTGTAGTCCGCACCCGTGGTGGGCACGCCGATCACCCGCAGGTTGTCGGCCGCCGCCTGGGTGTCGGCTTGGGTGCCCGCGATGACAGCCACGACGGCACCGATCACGATGGCCAACACCAGGACGAGCCCGCCGTTGAGGGCACCGGAGCGCCGAGCCAGGCGGCCGGCGATGTAACCGCCGAAGAAGTAGGACAGGAACAGCACCAAGGCCGCCACGACCGCCCCACCGATGCCCAGCTGCTCATAGTCGTTCGCCGTGAGCGTGGCGGTGTTGATGCCCACCGCGGCCAGGATGCCGCCCACGATGGCCAACAAGACGGCGAAGGACGCGAAGGCCACCAGTGTCCCGGCCAGGACGCTGAGGAACGAGATCGATCCCATCCCCGCATCACGGGCGAACGACTTCCTGTCTTTCCCGCTCTCTACCTTCTGAAGACCACGCATGGGTCCGCCTCCCTGCTCGAGTTTCCTGCCGCGAAGCTTCCCCCCATCAGCCAGCAGGAAACCCGAGTTCGGCCGTCCTGGCTCACCTCAGCGGCGGCGGCGACTCCTGATGCGACCGAAAGCCCGACGCCACCACGGCGCGCCCTCGGGCTGGCGCCGGGATCGCTCCGCCTCGATCTCGGCCAGGATGGAGGGACCGGCGGCGTTCAGGATCTCCTCGGCCTCGTCGAGCAGACGACCAACCCCCTCCCCCACCCCCACGCCCGGCGGCTCAGGCGGCGTCGGCGGCGCCACCATCGTCCCGTAGCTCCACGCCGCATCAGCCAACCGCCGCTCGAACCGGGGACAGTGCTCAGGACAGCGCCACGGCGCCTCCGGCGCCAGATCCAGATGGCACTTCCTGACCGTCTCCCCGTTCGCATAGGACCGACTCTCGAAGTGCTTGCACTCCACCCGCATCGGCATAGGTCGAGTCTAGAGAAACGATCCGCCGCATTTCAGCCAGAGGCGGAGTAGCTGGTGGGGAGGGGGTGGCGCCGACGGCGCTTAGCTACGCGTGGGGTAGCCAAGAGTCACGGGTGGCACCGAGGGGAGGGGCCCAAGGGCCCACAGCGAAGCGAGGACCCTTGGGAGGGGCCCGCTCGGTGACAGGACCCGTGAATCCTGGCGGGGGTTACCCCACGCTCCCTTCCATCTGCAGCTCGATCAGGCGGCTCCACTCGATGGCGTACTCCATGGGCAAGGTCCGCGTCACCGGCTCGATGAAGCCGTTGACGATCATGCCCATGGCCTGCTCCTGGGAGAGGCCCC
>JAUJLZ010000177.1 GCA_030447125.1 Acidimicrobiales bacterium | reverse complement strand
GCTGATGCGAGCGGCCCGGTACCTCGGCGTGGCCCCCTGGGAGCTGGAGAACCAGGCCAGCTACTGGGTTGACCGCGCCACGGCCGCCGAGACGGCAGAGAGCCGACAGGCCGCAGCCGCCCAGCGACGAGCCCAGCGGAGGTAAGCCGTGGCCATCAAAGCCGCCAGCCTCGTCGCCGAGTTCATTGGTGACGCCTCCAAGTACGACCGCACCGCCGCCCAAGTTGACCGGTCGCTGCGCCAGTTCGCCACCCGCAACCCCTCCGTTGCTCTCGGTCTGAACGACGCGGGCTTCCGCTCCGAGCTCGACTCGGCCACCGCCGTGCTGACCGGCATCCCGGACGAGTCGGTCATGGTGCTGGCCGACACCTCGACTGTCTTCCCCGAGATCCAAGGGGTTGAGGCCGCCCTGGCTGGTTTGGGCGACGAGACGGTCCAGATGGCGGTCGACACCGTCGGTGCTACCGCCGAGATCCAGGGCGTTGAGGCTGCCCTCGCTGGCATCGAGGACGAGTCGGTTCGGGTGACCGTCGACACCGGCGCGGCCAACGCCGAGTTGTCGGGGCTCAGCGGGACTCTCGATGGTCTCGGCGGCGCTTCGACCGCGGCCAACGCCCAGATGGGCCTCCTCGCCGGCGGGCTGGCTGGGGCCAAGGGAGCCGCGAGCGGCCTCCTCGGGATCGGTCTGGGGGCCGGCCTGTACAGCAGCGCCAACGCAGCCGGCGACCTCGCCGAGTCCGTCAACGTGGTCGGGCTGAACTTCGGCGAGACCAAGGACGAGATGCTCGCCTTCACGTCGGACGCTCCACGGACTCTCGGCATGTCCACGCGGGCCGCCAATGAGATGGGCGCCGGGGTAGCTGGCCTGCTCTCCAATATGGGCTTCGCCCGGGATGAGACGCTGGACTGGTCGAAGGATCTCCTGACCCTCGGCGCCGACATGGGCTCAGCGTTCAACAAGGAGCCAGCCGTCGCCGTCGAGGCCATCGGTTCCGCTCTGCGTGGTGAGACGGAGCCCATCCGGGCGTTCAACGTCATGCTCTCCCAGGCCAAGATCGAATCGCAGGCCATGGCCATGGGCATCTGGGACGGCACCGCTGCCCTGACCGACCACCAGAAGGCCCAGGCCACGCTCGCGCTCATCATGGGCCAGACCAACGTGGTCCAGGGCGACTTCGCCAACACGGCCGGTGGACTGGCCAACACGCAGCGAACCCTCGCTGGCGAGACCGAGAACCTGTCGGCGGCCTTCGGTGAGGACATGGCCCCGGCGCTGGCCAGCGTGCTCGGCTACGTCACCGACGGGATCCGTCTGTTCGGCGACCTGCCGGGGCCCGTGCAGACCGGCGTCCTGGCCCTCCTCGGCATCGGCGCCGTGGTCCCCATGGTCTCCAAGGTGGCCGACGGCGTGGGCAATCTGACGACGAAGCTGGATGCCGGCGGCCCAGCTGCCCAGCGGTTCTCGTCCGGGCTCGGCACCATCGCCAGGTCAGCCGGCTACGCCGCCGTGCTCTACGGCATCGGCGATGCCGTAGGCAACCTGGTCGACAAGCTCAACACCAGCGGCAAGCCAGCGGCCGAGTTCGAGGCCGGGCTCCTCGACGCCGCCGAGAGCGGCCGCGGGGTCAGCGACGTGGCCCGTCTGCTCGGCACCGACGTGGATGGCCTCAGGGAGAAGTTCCGGGGCGCCAGCTCCGGCATTGGCGAGTCCATCGCCATCTTCGGCGGTGTGGGCCTCCTGGCCCGGCGTGAGGCCATCCCCGCCATCGAGGAGCTCGACCAGCGCCTGGTTTCCCTGGCATCCAGCGGTCAGGCAGGCCAGGAGGCTGCGGCAGCCCTGTTCGGCCAGATCTCCGACGCGGTGGGTGTGGGCACCGCCACCGAGGCTCTCGACGGCTACCAGGGGGCTCTGGCTGCCGTGGACAACCAGCAGCGCCTGGCCGGAACCAGCGCAGGCGACCTGCCCGGCCCGGTCGCCGATGCCGGGGCGGCCATGGGCGACACCGCGGCCGAGGCCACAGCCATGGCCGAGGCCTTCGACAAAGCGGTGGCCTCGATGTCCTCGCTGCACGACGAGATGACCGCGGGCATCACCACCGAGATCTCCTACCAGGCCGCCGTGGACACCCTCTCGGCCTCCATCGCCGAGAACGGCCGCACCCTGGACGTGAACACCGAGGAGGGCCGGGCCAACCTGGAGGCGGCACTCGGCCTGGGCAACCAGATCGTCACCCTTGGCCAGCAGTACCTCAACGAGGGCCTCTCGGTCGCCGACGCCACGGCCAAGACCTACGGCAACGTGGAAGCCCTGCGGAGCCAGCTCTTGCAGGCCGGCTACACCGAGGCCGCGGTGGACAGCCTCATCGCCACCATGGGCTTGACGCCGGAGAACATCAACACGTTGTTCTCCACGCCCGGCCTCGCTCCCGCCCGAGACAGCGAGATCCCTAGCCTCCTCGGCCAGCTCGACCGCATCCCGCCGGGCAAGACCATCACCATCGATGCCAACACCCAGCCAGCGCGCGATGCCATCGCGATCTTCGGCAGGAACCTTCCCGTGCTCACCATGCGGGTCCAAGCGGATGTGTCAGGGGTCGTGGCCAACCAGTTCCCCCGTCGGGAACACGGTGGTCCGGTCAGGGCCGGCAACGCCTACATCGTGGGCGAGAAGCGCGCCGAGGTCTTCGTGGCCCCCAGTGACGGCATGATCCTGCCGAAGGTCTCGGCCATCGGTCCTGCCCCTTCGTTCGCCCCGTCGACGGCGTCCAACTCCGGGGGCGGCGGCGGGGGCGACACCTACGTTATCCACGTCGCCGGCAGCGTCGTGACCGAGCGGGACCTGGAGACGACCATGCGCCGCATCGCCACCGGTCGCAACCAGCGGTCCGGCCGGTGAGGACCGTCGGGTGAGTCCACGGCGAGCCCTCTCGCCCTGTGCCGAGCCCGGGTGCCCGGAGCTGGCCAGGGGCACCCGCTGCGAGCACCACGAGGCCGACTACCAGCGCCAGCGAAACCGTCGTCGAACCCACTACCAAGGGGACTGGCGCAAGCGAAGCGAGCAGGCTCGCCGGGCCCAGCCCTACTGCTCGGCCTGCGGCGCCACCTCGGACCTGACCACCGACCACGTCCGGGCACGCAGCCTCGACGAAGGCGTCGACGTGCTCTGTCGGTCCTGCAACACCCGCAAAGGTGGCTGACGGGTGGGGGGTGCCCCAAGGGGACACCCGTCCGGGCAACCTGTGGGTGGCCTCGCTCCCGCGCCAACAAAACTTTGAGATGGATTCCGGGTCCGCCATCGCTGCCGAAGATGGGCCTACGCTGGGCGGTTGGTGACCGACCTCCTCACCGAGGCCCTGATGCAGCCCGGCGACCTCCTCGAGCCTCTCGCCGAGGCCCTCCGCCAGCGGCCGGCGTGGATGGCCCATGCTGCGTGTCGGGGCCTGCCCACGGAGGCGTTCTTCCCTCCGCCCGGCGACGGAGGGCGCCACGAGCGCTCACGAGGCGCTGAGGGGCTCGCTGTGTGCTCCTCGTGCCCGGTGGCGGGCCCCTGCGCCACCTACGCCACCGAGGAGGGCCTGGAGGGCATCTACGGGGCCACCACGACCTCTGAGCGCCGAGAGCGCCGCAGACGGGCCGCTGCCTGACGCGCAACGGCCCCCAGCCGGAGCCGAGGGCCGCAGATGACACCTGACAGGCCGTGTCAGTCGCCGAGCACCTCTCGAAGCGCGGCCACGGATACGACGAGTTCGGCGAACCCGGAGAAGGCCAGCTCCCGGCCGACGTAGCCACGACCGGTGAGCACCAGCGCCGCCCCCGACCGCTCTTCGCCGGTGATGCCGCACTTGAAGGCCTGGCGCTGCTCGACGAAGGCCTGGAGCTTGGCGCCGCGCTCGACCTCCACGTCCTCCAGGTGCTCCTCGAGCACGTCCCGCGGTAGGGCGGCCTCCACCTCTTCGCAGAACGCCTCGTCGGCGATCAGCTCGCCGACCCAACACCGCATGGCTTCCTCGTCCCGTCGTTGCAGGGTCCACGACGGGTCGTGAGCCTCCGCCTCGGCCCAGAACGCCGCTCGCTCCGACTTCCTCTCTTCGAAGTCCCGGAGCGCTGCTCGCTCTCGTTCGGCGAGCTGCTCGAAGCCGAAGAGGCGCCGGTCGGCCACCACCAGTTCAGCCAGCCAAGCGACGAACGGTTCGCCCAGCGCCGCGAGGTCACCACCCTGATCGAGGTACTCCCGCAGCGACTCGGGCGGAGTGCACGTGTCGTCCATCACGCCACCACCTCCCAGTTGCGCCGCTGCTCGATGCGCTTGCGGGCCGACAGGAAGGCCTTGAACGAGTCGACCGCCTGCTGGAGGTAGCCTTCGGCCGCTTCGACGGCCTCCTGGGGCGAGTCGCCGCCGGCGAGCGCCGGGTCGCTTGGTGGGATAGTGGGTGTCGGGTGTTCGGGCATTGGGCCTCCAGTCGGTAAGGCGCCGCCATCGAGGACAATCCCGTCCAGCAGCGCTACGGTCCGACCAGCGGTTATGCCATTCCGCACAGCGTTCAGCCCCCTACAACCCCGAGGACTGGGCCGAGCTCAGCCGCCGCTGACGACCGGCGTCAGCCCCCGCGCCGGGCGGACCGCAGGGCCCGCTCGGCTGCCCGGA
>JAUJLZ010000176.1:3088-4686 GCA_030447125.1 Acidimicrobiales bacterium | reverse complement strand
CGAGGACCGACCGGGCGAACTCGGCCAGCTCGTCCAAGAAGAGCACGCCTTGTGTCGCCAGACTGATCTCGCCCGGGCGCATCCAGGTGGTACCACCGCCGATGAGCGACACCGCCGAAGCACCGTGATGGGGCGCCCGAATTGGCGGCCGGCGCACCAGGCCCCCGGGGGGCAGGGCCAGCCCGGCTGCCGAGTGGACCCGCGTCGCCTCGAGGGCCTCGGCCTGTCCGAGGTCGGGCAGGAGCCCCGGGAGACGCCGGGCCAACATGGTCTTGCCCGCTCCCGGTGGCCCCACGAGCAGCAGGTGATGACCGCCCGCGGCCGCCACCTCCAGGGCCAGGCGGGCCACGGCCTGGCCCCGGACGTCGGCCAGATCAGGGTCCAACGGCGGGAGGCTGACGGCCTCGTCCCGGGACGGTTCGGGCCAGGGCGACTGGCCCCGCAGCGCTCCCAGGAGCTCGACGAGGGTGGCCACCTCGCGCACCTGGTGACGCCCGACCAGGGTGGCCTCGCCCCCGCATCCCCGGGGCACCACCACCGTGTCGGCCACCATGGCGTCGACGAGGGGCACCATGCCTGGGATGCGCCGGATGGACCCGTCGAGGCCGAGCTCGCCGAGGAAGCCGACGCCGGCGACGGTCGATTCCGGAAGGTCTCCGTGGGCGACGAGGACACCGACGGCCACGGCCAGATCAAGGCCGGCTCCGTTCTTGCGCACACCCGAGGGGGCCAGGTTGACGGTGATGCGGCGCTGGGGCCACTGGATGCCCGAAGAGGTCAGGGCAGCCCGGACGCGGTCACCCGCCTCACGACAGGCGGTGTCGGGCAAGCCCACGATGTGAAAGCAGGGCAGCCCGGGTGACACGTGAACCTCCACGGACACCGGGCGACCGTCGACTCCCAACAGGGTGGCGGCGGCGATGATGGCGAGCACGATTGCTCCTCCCAACGAGAAAAGACCGGAAGAGGAGGACCGTCACGCCGGCCACTCGAGCTGGGTCCACCCTAGATCGGGGGTGAGACAACTCCCCGTTGCGGCGATACTCGGGTGTGGGCTGGGACGACGACGTGGTGGAGGTACGGCGGGTGCAGCCCTTCCAGGCCACCAAGACCTACCGTTGCCCGGGCTGCAACGGGGTCATCGAAGCGGGCACCGGGCATGTGGTCGCAGTACCCCTCGAGGCTCCCGAGCTCCGCCGCCACTGGCACCACCCCTGCTGGACCATGCGCCACCGCCGCCGACCGGGCCGGGCCTGAGGGTCCACGCAGGGTGTCAGAATGCGGCTTCGACCACCTCGACCTGGCCGTCGAGTACCGCAGCTACGTCGAAGCGCAGCTCGGCGGCGCCGGTGTCGGCCTGGTGGAGCCAGGCTGCCGCCAGCCGGCGGATGCGCTGACGCTTCCGGTGCGTGACCGCCTCCAAGGGGGAGCCGAAGGCCAGCGAGGACCGGGTCTTGACCTCGCAGAACACGAGGGTTGCGCCAGAGCGCAGGATCAGGTCGAGCTCACCCTCCCGGCAGCGCCAGTTGCGGTCCACCACCCGATAGCCCCGGGCCTCGTACCAGGCCGCCGCCAGGTCCTCCCCGGCGGCGCCCAAG
>JAUJLZ010000176.1:0-2988 GCA_030447125.1 Acidimicrobiales bacterium | reverse complement strand
AAGGTACGGCTGTCGGCGGAGTTCCTGCGATTGTCGCCCATCACCCACAACTCCCCGGGAGGGACGGTGGTCGGCCCGAAGTCGGCGATGGTGGCCGACGTCGGGAGGTAGGGCTCGACCAGGCGCCGACCGTCGATGTAGACCGAACCGTCGCGCCCCTCGACTCGCTCACCGGACAGGGCGATCACCCGCTTGATGTACTCCTCGGTGGAGGGTTGGCGCAGCCCCACCGCCTCCAGGAGACCGTGCAGGCCCCGAACCACCACGCCTGCCCCTGCGTCTTGATCGTCAGGACAGCCGGCGCGGGGTGGGCAGTCGAAGACCACGATGTCCCCCCGTCTGGGCTCGTGGAGGCGGTAGGCCAGCTTGGAGACCACCACCCGGTCGCCCACCAGGAGCTGGGGGCTCATGGAGGCCGAGGGGATGGAGAAGGCCTGAGCCACGAAGGCCCGCAGCACCAGGGCGATCACGGCGGCCACGACCAACAGGACGACCGTCTCGGCCACGAGGGCCCGGGCGGGACGACGAGCCTTGCCCTCCCCGCGCTGCGGATCCGGTGATGGTACAGGGGCGCCGGGGGCGCCCACGGCCCGGAGGTCGCCTAGCGGGCCGACCGCTTCTCCTTGATCTTGGCTGCCTTCCCCCGCAGGTCACGCAGGTAGTACAGCTTGGCCCGGCGGACATCGCCCTGGCTCAGGCGCTCGATGGAGGCGAGGATGGGTGAGTGCACCGGGAAGGTGCGCTCCACCCCCACCCCGAAGCTGACCTTGCGCACGGTGAAGGACTCCCGCACACCCGAGCCCTGGCGGCGGATCACCGCGCCTTGAAAGGCCTGGACACGCTCGCGTGTGCCCTCTACGACCCGGACGTTGACCTTGACGGTGTCGCCGGGGGCGAAGACGGGCACGTCGTCGCGCAGGCTGGCACGGTCGACCAGATCGGTGGGGTTCATGGCGCGCTCGACTCCTGGGGGTTGCAACCGGGAACGGTGCAGCTTACAGGTTTCGCGGACCGTGAGGTTCCCGCAAGCTCGAGGACTCGGCCGCCGAGACCGAGGCTCTTCACGCCATGAGGTCGAAGGTCTCCAAGAGGACCTTCTCTTCTGCGGTGAGACCTCCCCGGAGCTCCATCAGATCCGGCCGCTGGCGCAGCGTGCGGGCCAGGGCTGCCGCTCGGCGCCAGCGGGCGATCCGGGCGTGGTCACCCGATCGCAGCACCTCGGGGACCGACCAGCCTCGGAACTCGGCAGGCCGGGTGTATTGGGGGTGCTCCAACAGCCCGTCGGCAAAGCTCTCCTCGCCTGCTGAGGCGTCGTTGCCCATGACCCCGGGAACGAGGCGTCCGACCGCCTCCAGCACCACCATGGCCGCCACCTCGCCGCCGGCCAGCACGTAGTCGCCCACCGAAAGCTCCCCGTCGACCAAGTGGGCCCGGACCCGCTCGTCGACCCCCTCGTAGCGCCCGCACAACAAGGAGAAGCCGTCACCGCCGGCCAACTCGCCGACCACGCCCTGGTCGAGACGACGGCCACCGGGGCTGAGCAGGTACAGCGGCCGGGGAGGGTCGACCCGCTCCACCACGGCGAAGACCGGGCCAGGCATGAGCACCATCCCCGGCCCTCCGCCGAAGGGGGCGTCGTCAACCGATCGGTGCAGGTCCTCTGCCCCGTCCCGCAGATCGTGCACTCCCACCTCGAGCAACCCCCGCTTCACCGCCCTGCCCAGCAGTGCGGTGGTGGCGAAGCCGGTGATCAGCTCGGGGAAGATGGTGAAGACGTCGATGCGCACGTCAGTCGTCGCGACCAGGCAGCTCTGGTCAGTCGAGCAGGCCGGCGGGTGGGTCGATCACCACCTGGGCTGGGGAGCGGTCGACCACGAAGACCAGGGGCACGAGGGCGCCGCTGGCGAGCACCAGCAGGTCGCTGGCCGGGTTCGCCTCCACCGCCACCACCCGCCCATGGGTCCCACCGTCGACGTCGACCACCTCGGCGCCGATCAGCTCGTGGATCCACAGGGTCTCGGGATCGTCGAGGGGCGGGGCCGACAGGGTCACCCCGCGAAGAGCTTCGGCCCCGTCACGATCGCCGATCCCGGTGAAGACGACGAGGAACCCGGCCTGGAAGGGCCGCGACGACTCCACCACCAGGGTCCTGTGCTCCGTGTGCAGGACGGTACCCGGAGCCAGGCGCTCGCTTCGGTCGGTGATCAACTTGACGTTGACCTCGCCCCGCAGGCCGTGAGGCTTGACCACCCGCCCCACCTCCAGGAGCGGCGAGGTCTCCGGAGCCATGCTGCGGTGACCTCAGTCGACGAAGTCGACGTCGACGGCGATGCCGTCGGGCGCAGCTGCGGCCCGCACCACGGTACGGATGGCATTGGCGATGCGGCCCCGGCGCCCGATGACGCGACCCATGTCGCCGGCACCGACACGTACCTGCATGCGTAGGCCCCTCCGGTCGTCGTCGACGTCGATCTCGACCGCCTCCTCGTCGTCGACCAAGGCCTTGACCAGGTACTCCAGCACGTCGGTGGCCACGGCCCCCGGAAGCTGGTTGGCATCGTCGTCGTCGTCATCGTCCGCATCGTCGCCGAAGTCGTCCTCGAAGGCCTCCGGCTCACCGCTTCCGTCATCGGCACCTTCGCCACCGTCGGTGCCTTCATGGTCGGTGGTGTCGTCTTCGGTGGTGTCGTCGTCCAAGTCGTCGTCGTTGAAGTCGTCGTCGTTGAAGTCGTCGTCGGCGCGCGCCGGCGAATCGCTCACGGCGCCGCCGGCGACGTGAACTGCTCCCACGCCCCGGACTCCTTGAGCAGGCGCTCCACCCGCTCGGTGGGCTTGGCCCCCTTGCGCAGCCAGTCGACGGCGCGGTCGTTGTCGATGCGTATCACCGACGGCTCCTGGCGGGGCTCGTAGGTACCGACGATCTCGATGAACCTCCCGTTGCGGGGGCTGCGGCTGTCGGCCGCCACCACCCGGTAGGTCGGCTGCTTC
>JAUJLZ010000175.1 GCA_030447125.1 Acidimicrobiales bacterium | reverse complement strand
GACGTCCACGACGTAGTGTTGCCTCGTAATCCTCACGCAGGAGCAGGAACTCGAGGGCGGCCGAGGGGGAGGAGGTTTCGATGCTCACCGACGCCGAACTGGTAGACGGGGTGGTCGCCGGGTACGACGACGCCTTCGCGCAGCTCTACGAGCGCCACTCGCTGGCCGCCTGGCGCCTCGGCCAGACCGTCACCGGCAACGCCGACGACGCCGCTGACGCCGTCTCCGAGGCCTTCGCCCGGGTGCTGGTGGCAGTGCGAGCCGGTCACCTCGACAAGGGGGGCTCCTTCCGCTCCTACCTGCTCACCGCCACCCGCAATGCCGCGCTCGACAACATCCGCAAGACGAGTCGCACCCGGCCCACCGACCAGGAGCACCTGAGCGAGTTCGAGTCGACGTCGCCGACACCCCCTGAGCACCTGACCCACGACGAAGAGGCCGCCCTGGTGGCCGAGGCCTTCCGCAACCTGCCCGAGCGGTGGCGGTCGGTCCTGTGGCTCACCGAGGTCGAGGGCGTGGCCACCAAGGACGCCGCCCAGCGGTTGGGCCTGTCGCCCAACGGTGCGGCCCAGCTCGCGGTGCGGGCCCGCATCGGCCTGCGCGAGCGCTTCCTCCAGGCCCACCTGCGCAAGACCGTCGACCCGCAGTGCCGCACCACCGTCGACCGTCTCGGCGCGTATGTCGGTGGCGGCCTGGCCCCGCGCGACCTGGCCAAGGTCGACCAGCACCTCGCGGGCTGCCCCTCCTGTGAGACCCGGCGCAAGGAACTGGAGGACGTGGGCACCTGCCTGCGCCGAGCCGCCCTGCCGGTACCTCTCGCCCTGGCCGGCGGCCTCGGCGTCGCCGGATCGCCGGCGCTCTTCGGCATGGGCACCAAGGTGGCCAAGGTCATGACCTGGGCCCAGGAGGCCTGGGCGCAAAAGGCCGCGGCGGCTGCCGCCGCGGGGATCATCGCCGTCGGTGCCGGGGGTGCCTACTTCGCCGGTTCTGACCCGAACCCGGTTGCCGCTGGACCCTCCGCGGCGCTCGTGGCCGAAGACCGAACCGAGAGCGCCCGTTCCCTGGCATCGCCCGAGGTGAGCGTGCCTGACACCGGCTCGGCGGCGACGCCCGCAATCGAAGCGGCTCCGCCCCCCCCACCTGCGCCCATGCCTGCCGAGCCCGCCACCGAGGTTCCCGAGGCCGAATGCGCCACGATCGGCGTGGAGGACACCTTGGTGGGAGGTGCTCCCGTGCAGGGCGATGCCGGAGCCGCCGCCACCTCCCAGGGAGCGGATGCTGATCGCCGTGACGACGGCGGTGGCGGCACGGATCAGGAGCCCCGGGTCGCCCTCGGTGGCGTCTTCGACCAGGGCGACCGTGGCGACGAGGATGAGCCCTCGTTCGAGATGGAAGCAGAGTTGGCCCTGGGCGACCTGGCCGCCCGCCTCGCCTTGGCCGCCGACATGGCCGCCGGAGGAGGACTCGACCTCGGTGCCGACGTGGCCAACCGAGGCGAGCGGGCAAGGGGCTGCGCCGGCGGCGTGCAAGCGGGCGTAGGGGTGGGCGACGGCGCCCTCACTTCCGAGCTCCAAGCCGAACTTCCGTCCTGAGCCTGGTCTAGCAGCGCCGGCGCACCCGGGTGCCGGTCGCGGTGTCCTCGACCACCCAGCCCCTCGCCACCAACTCGTCGCGGGCAGCGTCGGCCGCCGCCCAGTCCCGTTCCGAACGGGCCCGATCACGACGGGCCACCAGCGCCGCGGTCTCGCTGTCGAGGTGGTCGTCGCCGCCACCGAGCGCCAAACCCACGGCCCCCGCCAGCTCCCGAAGGGCCGTCACCAGCGGTGCGGCCGTGTCGAGGTCGCCGGCGTCGAGGGCCACGTTGGCCCGGCGGTTGAGCTCGAACAGCAGGGCCATGGCCGCTGGCGTATCGAGGTCGTCGTCCATGGCCGCCCGGAAGCGTGCCAACGCCTCCTGATCGGGGGCGGCGCCGGCCAACCCCACCTCGAGCGACCGTCGGGCCAGGTTGTCGAGGCGCTCGAGGGCGGCGGCGGCGTCGGCGGTGGTGGCCGGGGTCACCTCGAGCGGCGAGCGGTAGTGGGCCCGCAGCACGAGCAGGCGATAGGCCCGGCTGTCGACTCGGGCCAGCAGGTCGGTGAGCGAGGTGAAGTTGCCGAGCGACTTGCTCATCTTCTCGCCGTCGACCACCACCCAGCCGTTGTGCACCCAGTGTCCGGCGAAGGCCCGGCCCAGTGCCACCGCCTGGGCCCGCTCGTTCTCGTGGTGGGGAAAGGCCAGGTCGGCACCCCCACCGTGGATGTCGAAGCCCTCGCCCAGCTCGTCGAGGGCCATGACCACACACTCGGTGTTCCAACCGGGACGGCCCTCGCCCCACGGCGACGACCACGAGGGTTCGCCCGCCTTGGCCGCCTTCCACAGGACGAAGTCGTGCCCCGACCGCTTCTGGTCGTCGACCTGCACCCGGGCGCCGGCCTGGAGGGACTCCAGCGACTGGCGGGCGAGCAGGCCGTAGCCGTCGACTCGGCCCACGTCGAGGTAGACGCCGTCTGCGGTCGGGTAGGCCACCCCGGCCCCCACCAGTTCGGTGATGAGCTCGACCATGCGCTCCACATACGCAGTGGCGTGGGGATCGGCGTCAGGGCGTTGCACGCCGAGGGCGTCGACCGCCCGGTACCAGACGGCCTCGTACTCCGCCGCCACCTCAGCCTCGCTGCGACCCTCGACCTGGGCCCGGGCGATGATCTTGTCGTCGATGTCGGTGATGTTGGAGACGTAGCGGACGTGGTAGCCGCTCCAGGTCAGGTAGCGGCGCAGCACGTCGAACACGAGCACGAAGCGTCCGTGGCCGAGGTGGGGCACGTTGTCGACGGTGGGCCCGCACACGTACATCGACACCCGGCCCGGCTCCCGCAGCTCGAGGGGCCGCACCGCGGCCGTGGCGGTGTCGTGCAGGCGCAGCATCGGGCGGCAGGTTAGGCGAGTGCTGCTCCCCGCAACTCCCCCATTAGCGTGATCGGCCATGGCCGCCATCCCCGACAAGCCCTCGCTCGAGGGCCTCGAACAGAAGTGGTCGCAACGCTGGGAGGACGAAGCGACCTACGCCTTCGACCGCACCCGGCCCCGGTCCGAGGTGTTCAGCATCGACACCCCGCCGCCCACCATCAGCGGCTCGCTGCACATGGGCTCGGTCTTCGGCTACGTGCAGACCGACGCCCTGGCCCGCTTCCACCGCATGCGGGGCCAGGCCGTCTTCTATCCCATGGGGTGGGACGACAACGGCCTGCCCACCGAGCGCAGGGTCGAGAACCACTTCGGGGTGCGCTGCGACCCCTCCCTCCCCCACGATCCCGATTTCGTGCCTCCCGCCAAGCCCGACGCCAAGCGCAAGGTGGCGTGCAGCCGGCCCAACTTCGTGGCGCTGTGCCTGGCCCTGACCGTCGAGGACGAAAAGGTCTTCGAGGAGGTGTGGCGCCGGGTGGGCCTGTCGGTCGACTGGTCGCTGACCTACGCCACCATCGGACCCCGGGCCCAGCGCACCAGCCAGCAGGCCTTCTTGCGTGATCTGGCCCGGGGCGACGCCTACGCGGCCGAGGCACCGACCTTGTGGGACGTCACCGACCAGACGGCCGTGGCCCAGGCCGAGCTGGAGGACCGCGAACAGCCCGGCGCCTACCACCGCTACGGCTTCGCCCGCCGCGACGGTGGCGACAAGGTCTTCATCGAGACCACCCGCCCCGAGTTGCTCCCTGCCTGCGTCGCCCTCGTCGCCCACCCCGACGACGAGCGCTACCGCGCCCTGTTCGGGACCTCCGTGGTCTCCCCCCTGTTCGGGGTGGAGGTGCCCGTGCTGGCGCATGAGCTGGCCGCCCCCGACAAGGGCTCGGGCCTGGCCATGATCTGCACCTTCGGTGACACCACCGACGTCATCTGGTGGCGGGAGCTGCAGCTGCCGATCCGCAACGTCCTCGAACGCAACGGTCGTCTCCGCACCACGCCGCCGGCCGCCATCGCCTCCGAGGCCGGGCGGGCGGCCTACGCCGAGCTGGCGGGCAAGACCACCAAGCAAGCCCGCACGCGCATCGTCGAGATGCTCGTCGACGCGGGCGAACTGGTGGGCGAGCCCACGCCCATCACCCATCCGGTGAAGTTCTACGAGCGGGGCGACCGGCCGCTGGAGATCGTCACCAGCCGCCAGTGGTACATCCGCAACGGCGGGCGCGATCCCGACCTGCGCCAGGCCATGCTCCAGCGGGGCAAGGAGCTGGCCTGGCACCCGGGCTTCATGCACCAGCGCTACGAGAGCTGGGTGGAGGGCCTCAACGGCGACTGGCTCATCAGCCGCCAGCGCTTCTTCGGGGTGCCCTTCCCGCTGTGGTACCCGGTGGGCGACGACGCCACGGTGGCCTACGACAACCCCATCGTGCCCGACGAGGCGTCGCTACCCGTCGACCCGTCGTCCGACGTGCCCCCCGGCTTCGACGCCGGCCAGCGGGGGCGCCCCGGCGGCTTCGTGGGCGACCCCGACATCATGGACACCTGGGCCACGTCGTCGCTCACCCCCCAGATCGCCACCGGCTGGGTGGACGACCCCGACCTGTTCGCGCGCACCTTCCCCATGGACCTGCGGCCCCAGGGACCCGAGATCATCCGCACCTGGCTCTTCGCCACCATCGTGCGGGCCCACGCCGAGT
>JAUJLZ010000026.1:14763-15518 GCA_030447125.1 Acidimicrobiales bacterium | reverse complement strand
AACGACTTGGAGGCCTATCTGGCCAGCGTGATGTTGGGCTCCCACCTCGAGCACCTCCCCGAGGCCGAACACGCCGACTTCGTGCGGTCTGTGACCGAGCGCCTGGCCAGCAACGAGATCGATTACGTGCGCCTCAACCTGGTTGCCCGCCTTCCGTAGGGAAGAAGGGCCGGGCCCGCGAGCCGTGCCAGGAGCCTGGGCCGCCCCGTCGGTCCCGGTCGAGGTCCGGCTCTGCCTCGGCCACGACACTGGCGGTGGCGCCCCTGGCCACGGCGGCGCCACGCAGATCGATCATCTCGTCGCCCCCAGGGTGAAGAAGGGCCTGGTCGCCCCCAGGGCTACCGAGAGCCCCGACCTCGGCCGAGCGGATGACCTCCAGGATCTCGTCGCCCACCAGCTCCTCACGGGACAGCAGCGCATCCCGCAGGGCCTCGAGGATGTGGCCGTGGGCACGCACCAGGCGCTCGGCCACCGCGTTGGCGTCGTCGAGGAGGGCGTTGACGGCCGCCCGGCTGGCCTCGTCGGCCAGCACCTTGGCCACGGTGTTGGCGGCCCCGCCGACCGCCGCCGCTTCCCAGCTCACCAGGGATCCCCCCATCCCCAGGGTGCCGACCATGGAAGCGGCGGCGTCGGTGGCGGCGGCGAGGTCGCCCGCCGGACCCGTACCGGCCTCGCCGAAGTAGATCTCCTCGGCCACCATCCCCCCCATGGCGATCTGGATGCGGGCGACGATCTCCGAGCGGGTCTTGGTGAAG